>JALZND010000031.1 GCA_030857845.1 Bacteroidota bacterium
GATTAATGGAAAGGCTTTTTGTGCAATAGCATTGTTTTTCTTTACATAATGGTGGTACGCCTGATTGTATGCCCTGTCTACCACAGCCTCATTTGATAATGTGGCAAATTCTTCTTTTGAAATCTGGATATCCAATTGAAATACGCTGTAAGTAGTTAACTTAAACCCGTCGTAGTCTTGTACGGGCTTTGTATTCAGTACAATGTCTTCACAGGTATCGAACAACATGTTCATGATGTCGAGCTGTAAACGCTCGCCAAACAATGCATTCCTTCTTCTGCCATAAATAACCTCTCTTTGGGAATTCATGATATTGTCATATTCGAGCAACCTTTTTCTGATACCAAAGTTGTTTTCCTCTACTTTCTTTTGTGCTCGTTCAATCGATTTGCTGATCATTGGATGTTGAATCACTTCACCTTCTTCCAGCCCCATCCTGTCCATTAGTTTTGCAATTCTGTCAGATCCAAATAACCGCATCAGGTTGTCTTCCAGCGAAACAAAAAACTGCGAAGATCCCACATCGCCTTGACGTCCGGAACGACCCCTTAGCTGCCTGTCTACCCGACGAGATTCATGTCTCTCAGTACCGATAATTGCTAAACCACCAGATGATTTAGAATCTGGTGCAAGCTTTATATCCGTGCCCCTGCCAGCCATATTTGTAGCAATGGTTACCGTGCCTGGTTTTCCAGCTTCGGCTACTATATCTGCTTCTTTTTGGTGTTGCTTGGCATTAAGTACCTGATGTTTGATGTTCCTTAATTTAAGCATCCTGCTCAAGGTTTCAGATATTTCAACAGAAGTAGTACCCACAAGTACCGGCCTGCCTGCAGAGGTAAGCTGAACGATTTCTTCAACTACGGCATTGAATTTTTCGCGAACAGTTTTATAAACTTTGTCATCCCTGTCAGCCCTTATTATAGATCTGTTGGTAGGGATTACCACAACATCAAGCTTGTAAATCTCCCAAAATTCACCAGCTTCGGTTTCAGCAGTACCGGTCATTCCAGCTAGTTTGTGGTACATCCTGAAATAGTTTTGTAAAGTAATAGTAGCATAAGTTTGGGTAGCATCTTCTACTTTTACATTTTCCTTTGCTTCAATTGCCTGGTGAAGCCCGTCAGAATATCTTCTTCCTTCCATTACCCTACCAGTTTGTTCATCTACAATTTTAACTTTACCATCTACAAGGATATATTCAGTATCTTTTTCAAATAAAGTATATGCCTTTAAAAGTTGATTTATGGTATGTATCCTTTGGGCCTTTATGGAATAATCTTTTATAAGTGCATCTTTTTGCTTTAGTTTTTCTTCATCATTAAGGGAAGAATTGTTTTCTAAGTTTGCCAATTCCAGCCCTATGTCGGGCAAGATAAAGAAACTAGTGTCTTCGCCATCGCCAGTAATAAGGTCAACGCCTTTTTCTGTAAGGTCGATATTATTGTTTTTTTCTTCAATAACGAAGTAGAGCGGCTCGTCTGCCTCGGGCATCATCTTTGCATTGTCCGAAAGGTAAAAGTTCTCGGTTTTTTGAAGGATTTGCCTCATACCTGTTTCACTCAGGTATTTTATCAATGGTTTGTATTTTGGCAATCCTCTGTATGCCCTGAACAATGATACGCCCCCTTCTTTTTCATTGCCTTCTGCTATAAGCTTTTTTGCTTCCAGCAAAAATTGTGAAACTACCTTTTTTTGGTGTTCAACCAATTTGGCAATCCGGGGCTTCAGGTCGTAAAATTCATGTTCATCACCTTTAGGTACTGGACCTGATATAATTAAAGGTGTTCTAGCGTCATCTATTAATACTGAATCGACCTCATCCACCATGGCATAATGGTGTTTTCTTTGTACCAGGTCCTCAGGGTTCCTGGCCATATTGTCACGCAGGTAATCAAATCCAAATTCATTATTGGTGCCATAGGTAATATCAGAGAGGTAAGCTTTTTTCCTGGCATCGGAATTGGGTGGGTATTTATCGATACAGTCTATGCTAAGGCCATGAAACTGGAACAAAGGTGCCATCCATTCAGAGTCACGTTTTGCAAGGTAATCATTAACCGTCACGATATGAACGCCTCTTTTGGCAAGGGCGTTTAAAAAGGCAGGTAGCGTAGCTACCAGTGTTTTTCCTTCACCAGTAGCCATTTCTGCAATTTTGCCTTGGTGCAAAACTACGCCGCCTATAAGTTGCACGTCATAATGCAGCATATCCCATACCACTTCATTTCCTGCAGCCATCCATTTATTATGCCAGGTGGCTTTTTCTCCTTCTATTGTAATGTTTTCATATTTTGCAGCAAGCTCTTTATCGTAATAGTTTGCCGTTACAGTCATTTGGCCAAACTCCTTAAACCTCCTAGCAGTTTCTTTTACAATGGCAAAGGCTTGTGGCAATACTTTTAACAAAACATCCTCAAGTTGTATGTTCCGTTGCTCCTCTAGTTTGTCTATTTGATTGAAAACACTTTCTTTGTCATTGATATCAAGTTCAGGGTTGTCGGCGATCTTTTGGTGCAAAGCTGCAATTTGCTCATCAATGGGTTTTAGGTCATTGTTGATTTCATTTTGGACCTGTAGTGTTTTGGACCTGAGCTCATCATCAGAAACATTTGCCAGTTTTGCAAATTCTTCATTTGTTTTGACCACATAGGGTTCAACAATTTTAATATCTCTTCCGGATTTAGTTCCAAAAATCCTGGCAATTCCTTTGGTTAATAAATCTAACATATAAGATGCTTTTTATTCCTGATTATCATCAGGTACCTATATTTGTAAAGAAATTTTACGCGGTCAAAATTTAACAGTTCCTGTGAATACTAATTCAGCAGGCCCTATTAAATATATGTCCTCAAATTTTTGTTCTCCAACTTTTTTAAAAGAAACCTGCAACTTTCCACCTAATGTATGCAGCCTGACCGGGCTATCAAAATTATGTAGGCTTGCTGCCAATGAGGCAGCTACTGCTCCTGTGCCACATGACAAAGTTTCAGATTCAACGCCCCTTTCATAGGTTCTTATTGATAAAGAATTATCCTGTTGTAAATAAATAAAATTTACATTAGTTCCTCCATCCTTGTACCTGTTGCTATATCTTATTTTTCTTCCTTCCTGTATCACATCTTTTTCAGGGAGATTTTCCACAAAACAAATATGATGAGGGGATCCTGTATTAATGAAAACGTCATTTTCTATAAACTTGATTTCATGAACATCCGCCATTTTTAAGTGCACTAAATCATTTTCAATAATTGCGTCATGAAATCCATCAATAGCACGGAAATGAGTTTGGTCAGAAATTATGCCAAGTTTTTGGGCAAACATGACAGCACAGCGGCAGCCATTGCCACACAAGCTTTGTGAGGCATCAGGATTGAAATATACCATTTCAAAATCACATTCGGGATGTTTTTCTAAAAGGATTATTCCATCTGCCCCAATGCCAAATTTCCTGTCGCATAGCCAACTTATTAGAGAATGGTCTTCCTTGCTGAATATTAGCCCCCTATTGTCGATCATTATAAAATCATTGCCGGTTCCCTGGTATTTATAAAAGCTTAGGTTTTTCATTAAGATGGCAAGTTAAAAAAGTTGATTGGCTTTTGCGTTAATTGTAAATACATTAATTGTGGAATTATTAATATACAACAAAATAATAGATGAAAATATTTTTAACAAACTGCCTTTTAATAAAATAAAATTTGGCCCATTTTATTAAATAAAAAGCCAACTTTCTGGGTTGGCTTTTTATTTTATATATACATAAATAATATGTTATCTCATTTTTTCTTTAATCCTGGCAGCTTTTCCTTGACGGCCTCTTAGGTAGAACAACCTGGCCCTTCTCACGTCACCTTTTTTTAACACTTCAACTTTGTCAAGGTTTGGAGATAATAGAGGGAAAATCCTTTCAATGCCAATGCCGTTGGAAACTTTTCTTACAGTAAAAGTTTCGCCATTTGTATTTACATTTTTTCTTTGGATTACAGTACCTTGAAACTGCTGAATCCTTTCTTTATTACCTTCTTTAATTTTAACGTGAACATTAATTGTATCACCCGCACTAAAATCAGGAAATGTTGTTTTAGTTTCTCTGGTAGCTTCCTCTACAAACTTTATTAAATTGCTCATGACTAAGTCCTATATTCTTTTCGGAAAATGAAGTGCAAAGATAATAATTTATTTTTACGTTGTACTTTTTTTTAAAAAAAAACTTCACTATTGTTTTGTTGTGGATTATTCAGGAAAATCTTAAGTTTTAAGCTAACAAAGCTATTTGGGGTTTTTGATGCCATTAATTTGGAAAGATAATGTAGATAGAATTAAATCCACTTTATAAATAAATAGTATCCCTTAAGATTGCATATAAATTTAGATTGGATTATCCCCTTCAAATCTCTTTGACTTAATAAAAAAGAAGCAGACAAAGGCAACAGATCTTAGCAAGGATATTGTTTTGCCAATTTCCACCAAATAATGGCAAGCTGTGCAAATATTATGTTTTTAAATAGAGAAAAAGAGGCTAAATTAATTAATTCAGCCTCTTTGAATGTATTAGGAGGATTATTGTAATACTGTAACCTCAATTTCAATTGAAGCTGTATTCCCTGTTCCTGGTATTAAAGATAAAACTTTTATTAAACCGACTTTGCTCCCTCCTGTTTTTGCCGCATCGGTTTGAAAGGCTAAAATTTCTCCTGCAGTCAACCCGGATGCCCTATTTGGATTGGTAGAATTAAAGGTTGCAGTATTATATGCATTATTAATGGCATCAGAATTATTGACAGAAATTTCATTATATTGAGCATCAGTCAGAGTGGTCCTGCCTATTCTTGTAACATTTCTGGTAGACCATGTTGCTTGTCCATAGTCTAATGGATAAGTTGATGGGGCTGCAAGGGTAGCTTCCATTGTTTCCCCATAGAAGTACCCAAAGTCAATGTCTTGTGAAATAGGGTCATTGGTAGTGGTCACTTGCGACATAGAATAGGTATTCCCTGTATTGGTACTGAAGAATGTTTGTGAATTCTTGTTTTCTAGCGGCGCATATAATAATACGCTTGTATACCTTACTGCCGGAGCTGTGGTTGCTTCAATATATAATGTGGCGGTACTGGTACTGGCGCTACTTTTTTCGGCAACAGCCTCAAAGGTATAATGCACTTCATTTTCTATATCTTCTTGCTTTATTATATATGTAAATTCATGGTCATAACTTAAAGGGGGAGTGCTTCCAGGGCTTCGGGATATTGTCTCCATTGCACCGGTTTCTTCAGTGCCTACTACAAATCTTCGAATATAGAGGGTGTTAAATCCTGAAGGGGCCTGGATGTTAATTGTTGCATTAACAGTTTCGCCAGGAGAACCTGTAAATGTATTGTCTACTATCCCATCTCCCTCAATTGTTATAACTGGTGCATCCGCGCCACCCGGGACCGGATTTTCCGCATCGGGGCTACAACTTGAAAATAAAAAAGCTGAAAAGATAAAGCTTGTATAAAATAAAGATTTTAAATTTTTCATGGCATTTATTTAATTAAAAAAATAAAAATTAATTGTTAAAAAATTGTAATTGGCTCAAATAGCACTAATAAAAATTACTTTTTATCTACATTTAGACCGCAAAAGAAAACGTTGTTAAAAATATTATTGTTTCAAATAATTCCATTATACAATATAATTACTTAATACTTGGATAGTTTTAACATACTAAGCTATAGAAATGTTGTTGTTAGATCTGTATTTTCTTTAATTTAAAAATTTCCAAATCCTTTTTATGCAATTATGAAAAAATGCCTTTTTTACCTTGCCTTGTTATTCAATGCTTTATCTTATAATTTGTCTAATGCACAGCAAAAAAAAGAAATCTCACTTGAAGACATTTTTGTTGAAAAAAAATTTAATCAAAATTCTGTTTCTGGCATCAATTGGATGAAGGATGGATTATTTTATACCTCGTTGGTAGCTGATAAAAATGGTCAATACATAATTAAATACAATATTACAACAGGTTCGGCAATAGATACTTTGGTAGATAGTAGGCAGCTCAATAGCGACAATGCATCTTTTTCTTCAAATTCTTCCATTGATGATTACCAATTGAGTAGCGATGAAGCAAAAATATTGTTGGCTACTAACATGCAAAGTGTTTATAGGAGATCATTTATTGCCGAATATTTTATTTACGACCTAAAAACCAAAGCCCTTAAACCTTTATCAAATAAAAACCCACAATCATATGCAACCTTTTCACCAGATGGAAAAAAAGTAGCATACGTGAGGGACAACAATCTCTTTTATGTTGGCCTTGATGATAAAATTGAGCATGAAATTACAAAAACAGGAAAAACAAACCATATTATTCATGGAAGTGCTGATTGGGTTTATGAAGAAGAATTTAGTCTTACAAAGGCATTTGAGTGGTCGCCAGATGGTAAAAAGATTGCTTATATGACTTTTGATGAAACTGATGTCAAAGAATACAATATGCAGCTTTGGGGAGGGCTTTATCCTTATGATTATAAATTTAAATATCCTAAAGCCGGTGAGAAAAATGCCGTAATAAGCATTGCAGTTTACAATGTTTCAAACAAACTTTCACAACCTATTGCGATGGGCGATGATCCGGATGTTTACATCCCCCGGATTTTATGGACCAACAGCCCCGATGTCCTATCCATAATTAAATTAAACAGGACTCAAAATAAGCTGGACATCCTCCATGCTAATGTTCAGACAGGTACCGTGCAAGTGCTATTGACTGAGGAAAGCAAAACTTATGTAGATATCAACGAAAACGATACTTATATATATCTTTCAGATAATAAAAGCTTCCTCCTTACAAGTGAGAAAGATGGATTCAAGCATATTTATCATTATAGCATAGATGGTAAGGAGCTCAACCAGGTCACTAGCGGTCCTTGGGAAGTGAGTGCCTTTGTTGGCATTGATGAAAAAAGAAATTTATTATATTATACTTCCACAGAAGTTTCGCCATTAGAACGGCATTTATATTCTATAAAGCTCAATGGTAAAAGTAAGAAAAAGATGACCACACAAAGCGGTATCAATTCTGTAAACTTTAGCCCTGATTTTAATTACTACATAAATTTCAACACGTCTCTCCATTCACCTGTGAATGTAACTTTACATCAGGCACCTTCATCTAAAAAGTTAAAAACATTGCAAGACAATCAGTCATTGCGGGATACTTTACAGAATTATGTTTTTGGCACTACCGAATTTTTTACTTTTCCTTCCGACGGTTTTAGTCTAAACGCTTATATGTTGAAACCAGCTAATTTTGACGCTTCAAAAAAATATCCTGTTTTAATGTATGTATATGGAGGGCCTGGTGATCAAAGGGTATTAAAAAATTACTATGGCACACGGGAACTATGGCACCATTATTTATCACAAAAAGGTTATATAGTCGCTGTGATTGATAACAGGGGCACTGGGGGGAGGGGCCGGGAATTCAAGCACCTGACTTATATGAACCTCGGTAAGCATGAGGTGGAAGATCAAATAGAAGGGGCAAAATTCGTAAGCTCTTTGCCATATGTTGATGGGTCCAGGATTGGGATATGGGGCTGGAGCTATGGGGGTTATATGTCATCACTGGCTTTGTTGCTGGGACAAGAACATTTTAAAATGGCAATTGCTGTGGCCCCGGTTACAAATTGGCGCTTTTATGATACAATTTATACAGAAAGGTATCTGCGTACTCCACATGAAAACCCATCGGGGTATGATGACTTTTCCCCTCTTTCACATGCAGAAAAATTAGAAGGTGCCTATTTGTTGATCCACGGTACAGGCGACGACAATGTTCATTTTCAAAATGCCGTTGCAATGGAAGAAGTCCTAATTGAGGCTGGAAAGCAATTCAAGACATTTTACTATCCGAACAAAAGTCATAGTATTTCAGGAAAGAATACATCAATTCATTTATATACTTTGATGTGGAAATTTATTGAAAGAGAATTGTAAAACATGTTTATGTCAATAAAAAGGCTTCTTGATAATTTAAGAAGCCTTTTTATTGACTTTTAAGATATAATTTTCTAAATTATAACCAAATTGTTGTTGAATAATGGATATTCCATAAGATATGTAATATTAGTTGTTATTTTCAACAATTATGATTAGGTACAAAAATTACATTTGTAAGAACTAGAATATTTAAAAGAAGAGGGTTACCAAAACTAGTGAATTGTATAAACAAATAAGGTAATCTATAAGGAGCTACTGTATTCCATACTTTGGCGCTGCCATTAACAATATTGTAAACAAGTAAATAAAATATCTATGAATGAAAATGTTTCCCCCGATCTAGCCAATACGCTGGCCAACTGGGGCCAGCTTGGTGCTTACACATTTTTTGGTTTTGGAATATTAATCTTTCTATTTCACCTTATTAGGGTAATGCTTGCAGGTGAGCCAAAAGATAAGTATGACTATATCATTCGCCATGAAATAAAAGTATTATGGTACTGTAGTTTGGCTATAATTATTGGTGCCGTATTGTTTTTCAATACTTATGTTGTAGAAACCGACCTAGTTTCTTTTGTAATAAAATTATTGGCTACTGTCATGATAGCTACCCTTGTAGGTGTTGTTGTAGTAAACATGCTTAAATTTTATTACCCATTTTATATGGAGAAGAGGTTGAAAAAGCTTAGATATACACCTAGGGTTTCACCAAAAAGTGGCAATAAAATGAAATTATTGAGCGAAGAAGACGAAGACGTTTACCTTAATGAAGGTATGCAAGCTGAAGAGCATATATTTTCTGTAGATTACGATGTGTGGATGGATGAAGAAACCCAATATATTAAGATTGAAAAATATTCGGGCCACCTTCATGCGCTAAAATGCCCTGAGTGCAAATACCAAACTTTAATGGTAACAAAAGAAGCCATTATTGAAAACCCTACTGAAGTATCTGGTGGTGAACTAATGAAATTTTATAAATGCTCTTTCTGCAACAATAAGGAAAAACGATCATTCAAAATTGCAACCCTTCCCGAAAAGAGCGCCATGAAAAAAGATGAGAAAATCACCTTAGCATAATTTGCAATATTGTACATGATTTAAACAAGAAAGCCTGCTAGTGAGCGGGCTTTCTTGTTTTGTGCCTTATAGGCAGGCGGTCCTGCCACCATCCACAGGCAAATTAATGCCGTTGATATACGCCGCTTCTTCCGATGCTAAAAAGGCAACCGCATGGGCTATTTCCTCTGGCTCCGCAAAACGTTTTAATGGAACATCTTCTTCCATCATTTTACGCACTTCTTCTTTGGTTTTGTTTTGCTTCAGGGATTTGCTGGCAATTAATGATTCAATCCTGGTTGTATTGGTAGATCCAGGTAATATATTATTAACAGTAATGCCAAAAGGCCCAAGCTCATCCGACAAAGTTTTGGACCAGCTGGCTACTGCTCCCCTAATTGTATTTGATACACCTAAATCAGGGATTGGCATTTTTACAGATGTGGAAATAATATTAATGATACGGCCGCTTTTTTTCGCAGACATGTAAGGAAGTACGGCCTTAACTAATATATGATTGCAAATAATATGATTGTTGAAAGCTTTATTGAATTCTTCAATGCCTGCATCTATAACCTTTCCGCTGGGAGGGCCACCAGTATTGTTTATTAAAATGTCTGCTTGTTTTGCCCTGTTCAGGTAGCTATTGATTTTTTCTTCCAATAAATCAGGATAGTCAAAATCCGCAACAAGATAATTATGCTTTTGCCCTGGTTCAGTTTTTAACTCCTTTAAAACTTCCTGTAGCTTTTCTTCATTGCGTGCCACCAATGTGATATCTGCATTTGATTGTGCCAATCGTATTGCAATTGCTTTACCTATTCCTTGAGTGCTTCCGCACACAATTGCCCTTTTTCTTTTTAAATCAATAATCATAATTGTTATATTGTGTAAGCTTAAATCTATAATTAAAAAATTTCCTTAAGAGCTTGGTTAAGGACGCATTATTTCAATTTCAGTTGGTTGTGTTTTGAGAATCATAAAATTGATTTAACATGCTAAATAAAACTAATGATTCTAATGCTTGATACATTTAAATCTTAGAAATCCATAAGTATCTTTACCAAACAATTATATATTATGCAGTTATATTTGTTGAAATGTAAAATAACAAATTTTATCAATAAGAACTATGGCAATCACGCGACCTTTTAATTTCAGGAAATGGATTGATGATAACCGTCATCTGTTAAAACCTCCTGTTGGCAATCAGCAAGTTTATAAAGAAAATGATGATTTGATCATCATGGTTGTTGGCGGTCCAAATTCCCGGAAAGATTATCATTACAATGAAACCGAGGAGTTTTATCATCAGGTAGAAGGAAATATAATTTTAAAGATAGTAGAAGACGATAAGTTGGTCGACATCCCCATAAATGAAGGGGAAATATTTTTATTGCCCCCGGGGATACCACACTCCCCGCGGAGAGGGCCTAACACAGTAGGTTTGGTTATTGAAGTTTATCGAAAGCAAGGTCAAAATGATGGCTTTATCTGGTTTTGTGAAAATTGTGACACAAAGCTTTATGAGGAATATGCATTTGTTACTGATATCGTGAAACAGTTGCCGCCAATCATGAATAACTTTTTTAACTCGAATGAGCTCAGAACATGCAAAAATTGCGGTACGGTAATGGAGAAACCTCAGTAATGCCGTTAAAAAAATGTTGGAAAAATTTCTATTTATCATGCTAATTAATAATCAAAAGCCATGTCTGTAGAAGAAATCAGTAATATCATAACTTCAAAGTTTGGTGAGGAAGCAATATTAGGACTAGATCCCAATACATCGCCTTCTTTATTGGAAATCCCCACAAAATTAATTGCAGAAATATGTCTGGAGTTGCATGTGAATGAGCTGTGCTACTTTGATTTCTTATCTTGTATTACAGGAATTGATAATGGTCCTGATAAAGGAACCATGGAGGTTGTCTACAATTTATATTCCATACCTTACGATTTAAAATTGATGTTAAAAGTTACTGTGCCAAGGAACAAGGAAGGCGAGCGACTGCCTTCGGTACCCACTGTGAGCCACATTTGGAAAACAGCAGATTGGCATGAAAGGGAAATTTATGATTTGGTAGGTATCAACTTTCTTGGGCATCAGGATTTGAGAAGAATATTGCTTCCAGCTGATTGGGAAGGACATCCATTGAGGAGGGACTATAAAAACCTGGAAAATTACCATGGTATTGTGGTAGATTAATTTATAATATTTTAAATCATCCTGTGGCAAATCCCATACAATACAAATTTGAAAAAGGGCACCTAAAAACTTCTGAGCCCAACAAATATAAACCTGAAGATTTAAAATCATCAGAAATGATTTTAAACCTAGGGCCACAGCATCCATCCACCCATGGTGTATTAAGGCTGGAGCTGGTTACTGATGGTGAAATTATTGTAGATGTAGTGCCACATTTGGGCTACCTGCATAGGTGCTTTGAAAAACATGTAGAATCCATGCCATACAATCAAGGCATCCCTTTTGTGGACCGCCTGGATTATATGGCTGCAATGAATTCTGAACATGCTTATGTTTTGGGCATTGAGAAAATGCTGGGCATAGAAAAAGATATTCCAAAACGGGTAGAATACATAAGAGTGCTTGTTGCAGAGCTAAACAGGTTGGCTTCTCATTTCGTAGCCATAGGGACTTATGCCATAGATATTGGAGCTTTTACTCCATTTTTGTGGATGATGCGGGATCGGGAGCACATTCTCAGATTGCTTGAATGGACCTGTGGAGCAAGGATGCTATACAATTATATTTGGGTAGGGGGGCTATATTATGACCTTCCTGTTGGTTTTGAAGAAAGGTGTGCCGAATTTATTTCTTACCTCAAGCCCAAATTGGCTGAGCTTGAAGGCTTAATCATCCATAATAAAATTTTTATTGAAAGAACTGCCAATGTGGGAGTGCTCCCTTTAGACCTTGCTATAAATTATGGAATATCTGGCCCCATGCTTCGGGCTTCAGGCCTGAGGTATGACCTGCGCAGGATTGATGCTTATTCTGTTTATCCCGAAATTGAATTTGATATTCCTGTGGGGAGGGGAGACATGGGCACATTGGGCGATTGTTGGGACAGGACCTATGTCCGGGTCCGGGAATGCCATGAATCTATAAAAATTATAGAGCAATGCCTTGAAAGGTTAACGGGAGATTTGAAAAGGACCAGGGATTTTGACCCACGCGCAGCTGTACCAAAAAAAATTAGGCCAAAAGCCCAGGATTTATATTTCAGGGCAGAAAGCCCTAAAGGGGAGTTGGGCTTTTTCTTTAGGGCCGATGGCAGGACTGACGTGCCATTCCGCTGCAAAGCAAGGTCTTGTTGTTTTGTAAACCTGTCTGTAATTGCAGAAATATCAAAGGGGGCTATGGTGGCAGATTTAATTGCAATAATTGGATCTATAGACCTTGTTTTAGGGGAAGTTGATAGATGATATTGATAATTCAGCACTTTAATTGATAAAAATAAAGTTTGACCATAAAAAAAATCTTATATTTATTTTAATTCGAAATTATATAATTATATTTGATGATTAAGTGGGCTAATAATTAATAATAAGATATTCTTTCCATAATATATTTTGTTGTATAAAGTTATCAATACGAATTTAAAAAGTGAACATACCCCCTACTACTCTTCCACTGCTTCTAAGTCAATATCAAAAGTGTTGAGCAGGGTATAATATTATATATATTTAAAGCCATTCTCAACACAGGGAATGGCTTTTTTAATAAAGCAGTTTTAAAACTTTATCATATGGATAATAAGATTTATATTTTTGATACTACGTTAAGGGATGGTGAACAAGTGCCAGGTTGCCAGTTGAATACTGAAGAAAAAATAGAAGTTGCAAAAGGCCTGGAGCTGCTGGGGGTGGATGTTATAGAAGCTGGGTTTCCTGTATCAAGTCCTGGCGATTTCAATTCTGTAGTGGAAATATCAAAAGCGGTGCAGACCCCTATTATATGTGCTTTGACAAGAGCCATAGTAATGGATATAAACCTGGCAGTACAAGCACTTAAATATGCCAAAAGAAAAAGGATCCATACTGGTATTGGGAGTTCGGACATGCATATCCAGTACAAGCTTAAATCTACACGGGATAAAGTTTTGGAGCAAGCTGTAGCTGCTGTAAAATATGCCAAGAAAAATGTGGAGGATGTAGAGTTTTATTGTGAAGACGCAGGAAGGGCAGATATCGATTATCTTACAAAAATGGTAGAGGCTGTCATTAAAGCAGGAGCCACAGTGGTAAATATACCCGATACGACCGGTTATACACTTCCCGATGAATTTGGGGCCAGGATAAAGCATTTGATGGAGCATGTCAAAAACGTAGATCAGGCAATTATTTCAGTTCACTGCCACAACGATTTGGGTTTGGCTACTGCAAATACCCTTTCAGGTTTGCGAAATGGAGCAAGGCAAGCCGAGGTAACCATCAATGGAATCGGGGAACGTGCAGGAAATACCTCATTGGAAGAAATTGTTATGATCCTCAAGTGCCACCCAATGTTAAACCTTGAGACAGGTATTAACTCTAAAATGCTTACTCCTATGAGCAACATGGTCTCCAGGATGATGAATATGCCAGTGCAGGCAAATAAAGCCATAGTTGGCAAAAATGCATTTTCCCATTCTTCAGGCATACATCAAGATGGATTCTTGAAGCATCGGGAAAACTATGAAATAATAGATCCGGAAGATGTGGGAGCAGGGGCTTCTTCGATTGTGCTTACCGCCAGAAGTGGCCGTGCAGCTTTATGCCATAGATTGGAAAATCTAGGCTATGTTTATCCAAAAGCTGAACTTGAATTGATTTATATGCAGTTTTTGGAACTAGCGGACAAGAAGAAAAGGGTAGAAGATGAAGATTTAATATTTTTAATGTCAAAAAGCCAATTAAGTAAAAATGGAGTTAAAAACAATGCCTAAAACACTTTTAGACAAACTATGGGAAACCCATGTTGTGGCAAAAGTTGCAGGAGGGCCTGATGTATTATATATTGACAAACATTATATCCATGAGGTTACAAGCCCCCAGGCTTTTGCAGGATTGGAGAAAAGGGGAATCCCCGTTTTTAGGCCGAACCAAACTGTTGCTACCGCAGACCATAACGTACCAACAAAAGATCAGCACCTGCCCATTAAAGAAGCTTTATCAAGGCATCAAGTAGAAAAACTTACTGAAAATTGTAACCGACATAATATAAAACTCTATGGCTTGAACCATCCTTTTCAGGGAATTGTGCATGTTATTGGGCCAGAGCTCGGCCTTACTGTCCCGGGAATGACCATTGTATGTGGTGACAGCCACACATCAACTCATGGAGCTTTCGGCTGTATTGCATTTGGGATTGGCACTAGTGAAGTTGAGCAGGTAATGTCAACACAGTGCCTACTTCAGGAAAAACCAAAATCGATGAAAATTGAAGTAAATGGCCCTTTAAAATCCGGAGTACTTGCTAAGGATATTATACTTTATATTATTTCTAAAATTTCCACAAGCGGGGGTGCCGGTTATTTTGTTGAATTTGCCGGATCTACCATTAGGTGTTTGTCCATGGAAGGCAGAATGACTATCTGCAACATGAGCATTGAGATGGGCGCACGTGGTGGTTTCATAGCACCAGATGAAACAACATTTGATTATGTTGTTGGCAGGGAGTTTGCCCCTAAGGACGAACGTTTAAAAAAAGCAGTTGCTTATTGGAGAACACTTTTCTCTGATGAGGGTGCCCAATTTGATAAAATTTATGAATTTGATGCCGATGATATAGCCCCAATGGTCACCTACGGCACTAATCCTGGAATGGGAATAAAAGTTTTTGATAATATCCCCACTTTAGAAGAGGTAAATGGCGAAGGCAATAAAAATTCTTTTTCCAAATCCTTGGAATACATGGGGTTGGAGCCAGGCAGTAAACTTCTTGGAAAGAAAATTAATTATGTATTTATAGGTAGCTGTACCAATGCCAGGATAGAAGACCTTAGGCTTGTGGCAAATTTTGTAAAAGGCAAAAAGAAAGCAGCAAATATAAACGCATTGATTGTACCAGGATCAAGGCAGGTAGAAGAACAGGCAAAAAAGGAAGGGTTAGATATTATTCTTAAGG
>JALZND010000032.1 GCA_030857845.1 Bacteroidota bacterium
AAGCAGCTGCATAATTTCCTGCTGCTTTTGCAAAGCCTGTACCACCAGGAGCGGCACGCACATATTTGGTTTCTATTTTTACCCGTACTGGCTCTGCATAATATGCACCAACAGGGCAAGTAAATATCAAAAATTTATAATTGTCGGATGGCCTGATCCCTATATATTCATCAGTAGCAAAAATAAAAGGCCTTATATACAAAGATGTTCCAGGCATATTTGGGATCCAGTTTTTATCAATTTCCAATAGCTTGGTGAGGCCGCCCATAAATACCTCTTCGGGCACAGCTGGTATGCACATCCTTTCGGCAGAAAGGTTTAGCCTTTTCAGGTTTTCTTTAGGCCTGAAAATCAATACCTCACCGTTTTCACCTTTATGGGCCTTCATTCCCTCAAAAACGGACTGGCCATAGTGTAAAGCAGAGTTTGCAGGGCTTAGGCTAAGGTTCTGGTATGGGACTATTTTAAAGTCGGACCATTCGCCATTTACAAAGTCAGCCACAAACATATGATCCGCATAAACTTTCCCAAAAGGGATGTTTTTGAAATCTACTTTAGAAAGTTTAGAATCCTCTGTTCTTTTTACTTCTATATGGATGGTTTCTGTCATTGATATAAAAATCGAAAATCTGAATCGTACCCCGAATGTAGTGAAAAAAATTCCTTCATCAAATCAAAATTATAAAATACGGGCCTTCCAGGGGACTTCTTCGGCATTTAGCGCCAATGCCATTGACCGGGAAAGAATAAAAAGATAATCTGACAACCTATTTAAATATATAATTATTATGGCTTCTACAGGTTGCTTTTCATGGAGCTGAACCACCAGCCTTTCGGCCCTTCGGCAAACGCACCGTGCAATATGGCAAAAAGAAACAGATTGGTGCCCACCGGGCAAAATAAAACTCCTCATTTCAGGCAGGGTTTCATTCATGAGGTCCATTTCTTGTTCCAGCATTTGAATGTCTTCTTCCCTCAAATCGGGGAGTTTACCATGCGCCTTTGATGGATCTGCAGCAAGGTGTGAACCAATGGTGAATAAGCGGTCCTGGATCTCTTTCAATTGCGCCTTTCTACCACTGTTTATTTCCTGGTCGCCCAAAAGGCCTAAATAAGAATTCAGTTCATCAATAGTTCCGTATGCGTTGATCCTTTCATCAGATTTCAAAACCCTAGCGCCCCCCAACAATGATGTGATCCCTTTGTCCCCTGTTTTTGTGTATATTTTCATAGCTTTCTAAATCTGAAATTATTTAAAAATAACTTCAATTTTCGGAACCTAAAAATAACAAAATAATTTATGGGTAAAGTTTAGGTAGGGAAATATTTGTATAAATATATTAGCTCTGATAAAAAACTTAAACTTGTTCCTTTACAAGAGGCACCCTATTTATGTTTTCATTAACCATATCAGACTCAATCAAGCCGTCCCTTAATCTTATGATCCTATGGGAATAATGGGCAATATCATCCTCATGTGTTACCATTATGATGGTATTCCCCCTGTTATGAAGTTCTTGGAACAAGTTCATTATATCATAAGAAGTTTTGGAATCCAGGTTTCCAGTTGGCTCATCGGCAAGAATAATACTTGGGTTGTTTACCAATGCTCGTGCAATGGCAACCCTTTGGCGCTGACCTCCTGATAGCTCATTGGGCCGGTGCTTTGAACGGTCGCCAAGTCCTACACTTTCCAATGTTGCTTGTGCCCTATCTTCCCTTTCGGATTTTCCATATCCTGCATAAATTAGTGGGAGTGCAACATTTTCTAAAGAAGTAGCCCTTGGAAGGAGGTTAAAAGTCTGGAAAACAAATCCGATCTCTTTATTTCTTATTTCAGCCAGCTCTGATTCTGTAAGATTGCTTACATCATTGTTGTTGAGGATGTATTTTCCAGCCGAAGGGGTATCCAGGCACCCAATGATATTCATTAATGTCGATTTTCCAGAACCTGAAGGACCCATGAAAGCTACATATTCACCTTTGCTTACCTGGATGGAAATACTTTTGAGGGCATGTATGGTTTCACCTCCCATTTTATATATGCGGGAGATTTCTGTAGTTTCTATGATCTTTGTCATGTTTAGGCTCAAAAGTTAAAAGGACCTAAAGCTACATTAGAATTCATGTAGGGCTTTACATCCTAAATATACAATACAGACGGTAAGATCAAATAAAATATTTAAATTTTAAAAATTTGACAAATATTATATAAACGGGTTTATATATTTTTTGATGGTAAGTAACACTTTTGGTAATAATACTAATTAAGGTTATTAAAACCTAAATGCTTCAGATAAGGATTAATTGGTTTATCGTTTACATAATCAATGTTTGTAATTTTTCCTTTTATCGGGTCGAACCATATCTCTACATAGCTCTCTTCTACTTTATAAAGGGAGATTTCAAGTTGATGATACTCACTTTTATATACAAAAGAGCCATTGTTTAGGATAATGCGAGCTTTTTCGTTTATTGCCAGGTGTTGAAAATCTGTAGGTCTCATATCGAGATTGTTTAAATTTTAATACTATAAAGTAACATAAGATGTACGTAAAAATTATGCCACAAAACCTGTAGAACAATTGTGTGTAAGGTTTTATTATTTGTAGTACTTTTCTGTAATACCCATAATCATATTTTTGTACAATTTCACTTTAATGCTTTAAAAAATCAATCCCATCCAATGTTTTTCTGTTTCAATTCATTCAATTTGGTGTTATATTTTTCATAAAATTTTTTATATTCGTCCTTTGCCGCTAAATTTTTATAGTCTAATAATGCACTTTCGGCATATTCATTTAATCCTATTTCGATTGCCGAAAAAATATATTGTTTGTGCAGCTCTTTTGAAGTTCTGTTGATATCAATGGCATTCCGCAGAATATTATATGCAGTGACGCCATCCATATTATTTCGGAAATATTGTGATGCGTCAACCACTACATTCACCATAAATGGGTTTTTATGCCCTACTATATGGTATTGTTTGGCAGCTTCAGCATTTTTCCCCTCGCTTTCATATATAATCGCCTGAAAATATTGGTGCAAATTCTCCTCTTTGCCAGTGGAGGGTTTAAGTTCTTTGTAAATTTCTTTTAATTGTGAAACGTTTTTATCTATAGCCATTAATTGCGCTTCCATCCATTTAATTTCATTTTCTAAAGTTTTATTTGCCGGTTGTAAACTTATTAGCGCCTCCAGGTATGAGGATGCTTTACCGGTTTCCCTTTGCGTTATAAAATGATTTAAAGCAATTTTATAAAATTTGAATTTTAATTGAGGATTGTGCAATTGATTTACCAGGTCCTGCAACTCTGCGTCATTCAACTGTGAAAAATTAAAAAGCAACCCCCTATAAACAAAAGTCTCATTTTCTTCAGTTAAGGTAAGGTCTCTATCAAGGTTAATTACTTTAAGCATATTAGATGCTATACTTACCATATCCTCATCATCCTCATATAGAAGGCTGCTCCAATGTTCACGGGCTTGGTCAGGATTTTCTGCCATAGCCAATGCTACACCTTTAAGGACGATGGCACCTTCAATATGGCGTGATTCGGCTTTAGAAAAATATCCTGCTGCGAGCAAAGGTGCTTGTTGTTCCATGGCCCAAATGCCTAAAATATAATTGTAATACCCCATAGCTTCCTGACTGGTCCCTTGCAAGCTTTCCATGATGTTGAATGCTCCCGCTACATCATTATGATAATAAGCATGTACAGCTTTTAAAAATCTGAGGTTTTCCTGAAAGGAAGTATTGTAACCATGGAATTGAAGCTGGGTAATGATACCCGACAAAGTAGTGTCCCTATCAAATAAGGTATTAAAAGTATAATTATTAAGATAAGAGTATGTATTTAAATTCAGGACCGAATCTTTAAAAACACTGGCATCAAAATCTTTTATGGATCCCAGACCTTCCTGGTTCATTATTATTAACCTGTTGGTTAGTACTGGCAAATAATCGGTTTCAACAAAAATACCATCTACAGAATCGGGCCTGTTTGCTTTGCCAGCTTTTGCGTAAACTGCCATGGCATTTGCACTTGCCACATCTTTACTGAGTTTATGGTCCATTGCAGCTTTAAGAAAAACCAATGAAGAATCTTTAATATTTAGCCTATTGTACAAAAGTGCCAGATTGTTCTTTATGGGCCCACTTTCAGGGAATAACCCTAATCCTTCTTTTAAAGTAAATACAGCATCGAAATACCTTGAATTATTATTGTAAATGTTTGCAAGGTTTACGAATGCATGTTCAGAGGGATTTTTTAACAGTGCTTGTTTATAGTAAAACAGCCCAGTAGGTGGGTCATTCTGCCGTACAGCCAATGAGGCAAGGGAATAATTGGATTTGTGGTTTTGATAGCCATAACCACTCCCCAATCGATAGTATTGTTCTGCTAAAAACAAATTTCCATCCACAACATAAGTATCACCAATACCATTATAGTACCCCGACACAGCCTGTGAAAAAGGGTAAAGGTTTGCCCTGAACAAAAATAAGGCTACTATTGCCAGCCCTCCAATATTTGCCATTACGAACGGCATCCGCACAGGCTTATATACAACTTTGTAAACCCTCATGTTCTCTACAAGGAGTGTCATAAAATTTACCAGGATGTACACAAAGAAGAAAAATCCAAAACCAAAATGGGTAAAAAGTATAGCATCTTCGAAGGTTTCGAGGATTGGGTCGTTGGCATTGAAGAACAAGTAACCAATTGTGGCAAAGCAGATAATTCCCAAACTAAGGTACAACATCTCTCCTGGCCCGTTCATGGGTATCATATTACTGAACAATGAACTTCTTTTTTTAAAGCCCCAGATACCTACAATTGCTGATACTACGAGAAGCATAAATGCATTAATATATATAATGTCCCAGGTTATTGCACCCCTGCTACGACCATATGCGAAAAGTATGTTTA
This sequence comes from Bacteroidota bacterium, assembly GCA_030857845.1. Taxonomy (GTDB): domain Bacteria; phylum Bacteroidota; class Bacteroidia; order Cytophagales; family Cyclobacteriaceae; genus JALZND01. The sequence continues at coordinate 4,935 of JALZND010000032.1, forward strand.
CCAGATATATAATGCTCAAAGCAGAAAAATGTAACAGGGAATTTTTACTATAGGTGGAATTAAAATTGGTAATCAAATATAAAAAAGCAGCGATTATCTCATGCGAAACAAGGAATATAAATATTATGCTCAATACTATTGGCCCTACCATCCCGAAATGAGCAAGATATAGCCATGGATGTGCTATAGTGGCAAAAGTACCTACCAAAATCCCTACAATAGTGGTAATTACAGCAAATATTAAAATTCTTGTTGGAAAACGGAGGTCGGTACGGATGGCGTGGATATAATAACTGGCCGGGATGTATAAAAGGAGCACTATTATAACGCCTGTAAAATCAGTTTTTCCAAAAAGCTGGAGCTGCTCCAACTTAAAATTGGTAAGTATAAAGATGAATAATCCCATCCCTGCTATATACCAAAACCTTGGCAATGCTGAAACAACAGCAAGCAAAACACTAAAGGCTACTGCCAATAAAACAAGGTAAGCATAGGTTATTATAGGATTTATACGGATTTCACCGGCCGAAAAAGCTTCTGTAATGACATAATTGTCTGCAAACAAATCAAAATTAAATAATGCTATGTCCAGGCTGTTGATCAAAACGCCAAATTTTTCCCAATGCCCGTTTACATCCCAGGTAATAGCAGTGTTTGCACCTTCAAATGCTGCATAAATATAAATAGCAGCACTTATAATGAATATTACCAGAAGGATTATAAACAGTATTTTATTGTGCCGGTGCCAGAGGTTCCAAAATGTAAAGTTTGCCATAGTTTTTTATTCAAGAACTTTGGGCACCCTAAAATAATCATTGTCTCGTTTAGGGGCATTTTTTAAGCCTTTTTCATGGTCAAGTGGTGGAAGCAAGACATCATCCCTCATGCTGTTTACTTCCATTGACATGTGGGTAAGTGGCTCCACATCATCTGTATTAATTTCATTTAATTTTTCCACCCAGGTAAGTATCTCTGTCATACTGCTAATCATTTCCTTTTCGGCAGATGCTTCAAAGTCCAACCTTGCCAGATGTGCAATTTTCCTTAATGTTTCTTTATCAATTTGCATTGTTTTACAGGAAAGTATTTATAATGAAAACCGGTTATAATAATTTGAAAGATAATATTAAAAATATCCAAATTCTTTGCAATAAGTAAAAATTTATGTCTTGTAAGGGCTATATGTAAATATATGTGCTTCCAGCTCTTCCTTTATAACCTCATAAACTTTATTCTTCAATAAATCAACGTCTTTTAAAGTTAGGCCTTGTGTTTGTATGGGTTCGTGGTAAATTATTTTAGATTTATGCCAAAAAACCATCAATTTGCCATCATCTGGCGAAATTTTCCAATTATATGGAATTGTGACCGGGACAATGGGTATTTGTTTTTCGATAGCCACACGAAAGGGCCCATCTTTAAACCGGGTCATGTGTGGTGGGTTTTCGGTATAAATCCCACCTTCAGGAAAAATCACAAGGCTTTTACCTTCTTCTATTGCCGCTATTGAACTTTTCAGGGTATCATATTTGCTTTTCATATTGCCCCTGTCTACAGTGATATGCAGCTTTTTATACATATATCCAAACAAAGGCACTTTACTAATGGAACTCTTGCCTACAAAAACAAAAAAATTTGGGGTGAGGCCGGTTAATGGAATATCTAAAAATGAGGTATGATTAGGACAAAAGATGTATTGTTGGTTTTTGTTTAACTTGACCTTATAAACTTTTTCAACAGGCAAAAAAGAAAAGAAATAATACCCCTTTGCCCAATAATAATTGAGTTTGTAAGCGTAATAATGCCATTTTTTATTTTGAATAAATATCAGGAACAGTGGCAAAAACAATATAAAAATACCTGCAAATACAAGCAAGCTATACGTTGAATACATCCTGATCAAAATCTTCATCATCGCAAAAATATAATTTTCCATGACTTTAAAGAATTTATATTCTTTAACAACATGAAATTATTTTCCTTTATCCATCCAAATTTGCCTTAGCTTCACATACTTGAGGAAACTTGCGAAAGATGATATGCTGCAGATCAGAAATCCATAGTAACCATCTAAAAAACCTCTTTGCAAGAAGTATGCTTTAATAAATTTAACAAGGGGACTGAATAAAATTAGGAACAGGTTTGATTTTTTGCCTTTTTTAAAAGCCATGGCAGCACCAATTGATGTGAATTTATTAAGTTGTGCAACATGCTCTTCAATAGTATATATAGAATAATGTAGCAGGTCACCTTGGAGCATGCCAATTGTTGCCCCTATTTGCATCTCTACCCTATCATGTGGATTTGTACCGCCCCATTGGCCTTTAGACCTATTGAACAAGCGCAACTTCTTATCAGGGTACCAGCCACTATGTCTTATCCATTTACCGCAGTAATTGGTCAACCTCGCCATTATATAACTATCATATACCCAATTTTCTTTTATATTCAGGACCTCCTGTTTCAATTCAGCAGACAAAGCTTCGTCTGCATCCATGGACAAAACATAATCAAAAGTGCTTTGTGCCAATGCAAAGTTTTTTTGCTCTATATGGCCTTCAAAAATGTGCTCTATAAACCGCGCCCCATTTGCCAAGGCAATTTCTTTTGTATTATCTGTTGAAAATGAATCAACCACAACAATTTCATCTACTACCGCTGAAATAGAATTTATACACCGGCCGATATTCTTCTCCTCATTGTAGGTTATTATGACCCCTGAAATTTTTATTGGCATTTTTGAAAAATTATTTTAGGGGCAAATTTTAAATGATTTGTTTGCTTTGAGCTTTTGAATATTCAAAATAAAGGTTCTTTTGGATCATAATCATATTTTTTGAATTAAATTTCAGCTTTTTGAAACTTAATAATGTATTTTATGTTATAATTGCATAAAATAAATTTTTAAAAGTAAGTAAACTAATTAATGAAACAAGGTACAGTAAAATTTTTTAATAGCTCCAAAGGGTTTGGGTTTATTAAACCAAACGATCAAAGTGAAGACATTTTTGTTCATGTAAGTGGGCTAATTGATGAAATCCAAGAAAACGACGAAGTAAAATTTGAAGTTGAAACAGGAAGAAAAGGCTTAAATGCCGTAAACGTAGAACTTGTTTAATTCCTGAAAAGCGAATTTTAATAGATCTATATAAAAAAACATGCTGAAAAGCATGTTTTTTTTATTTTAAGCCATTTCAATTTAAAATAATGAGGTCATGCCGAAAACCTGGATGAATCGATAGATTCAAGCATAAATATTAGAAAGTCTGACCAATAAATAGGCTATATTATTTACTCCTCTGAACATTCTTCTAAATGCTTTAATCTTTGCATTAAATGCTTCAGCGGGCATTTGTACTACTTTTTTCATAGAAGTCAAGGATTGTCTGATAGTGGTTTTGTTTTGTTCTTGAAACTGTATTAAAGGACTGAAACCCGGATTATTCTCCTTCCATTTTCATAGCCCCGGGTTTAAACCCGGGGTTTGGTGATAAGGATATTTAAAATGGTTTCAACCATTTTTCACTAGTTATGCGTTTTCATGATTTTTATTTGTCGTTGCATTTTTAAACCATTAAAATGGTTTCGGAATTCGGGTTCGTTTTCAGAAGCCCACAAATGGATTCGTGGTATATGGTTGCCAATAATACATTCCCGTTTTCATAGCCCCTCATTTCCATAGCCCCAGGTTTAAACGTTTGGGGTTTCATGCAGTAAAAACAAGCTAAAAAGCTGATTTACAATTACTTTTCAATTATATAAATATTAATAATTTTTTTTACTAAAAAAGGAACATATATCAGTAAATTATGTTATAATTGCATAAAACATAAAAAAGTTACAAAATACAATCTAATGAAACAAGGTACAGTAAAATTTTTTAATAGCTCCAAAGGGTTTGGATTTATTAAACCAAACGATCAAAGTGAAGACATTTTTGTTCATGTAAGTGGGCTAATTGATGAAATTCGTGAAAACGATGAAGTAAAATTCGAAGTTGAAAAAGGAAAAAAAGGCTTAAATGCTGTAAACGTAGAACTTATATAATCCTTAACCCGATTTATAAATACTCTATTAAACAAAAAAACATGCTCCACCAGAGCATGTTTTTTTTGCCCAAAATTTATTCGTTTAGGTTTCAAATTAGATTCGAAATTTTTTTCCTCATATTTAAATTATACGATTCAGTCTTATTAAGCAATGAATGCTTTTTATGTAAAAAAGCTTGATCTTTTTTATAAACTGTTATTCTCTTACCATTCCCATATCAAATTCTTTTAGTAATTTGCCATAATTTTTCCTTATCACTCACAGTGACCCTATACTCCTTGCAGTTTTCTTCTGCTCATAACATGAAACCTCGACAACAATAAAATTGCAGCACTAGAAAGTCCAATCAGTAGCCCATACCATATCCCTTCAGGTCCTAATCCATATTCAAAACTTAATAAATAACCTATCGGCAAACCTAAAACCCAATATGCTACCAAAGTTATGAGGGTAGGAACTTTTACGTCGCCCATTCCCCTCAATGCCCCTAAGCCTACCACCTGAACACCATCTGATATCTGAAAAAATGCGGCTATGACCAATAAGGAGGCCGCCACCTGTATTACATCGGCTTCATTAATATATAAGGAAGGCAGATAATTTTTCCCTACAATAAAAATCAGGCAGGAAATAGCCATAAATGCCCCTCCCATAATAAATCCTGAAAACCCTGCTGCCCGCATATTGCTAAAATCCTTTCTTCCTAATTGATTCCCAACCCTAACTGTAGCGGCTGCAGAAATGCCGGTGGCCATCATATAAGATACTGCAGCCATATTTAATGCAATTTGATGTGCCGCCAATGAGGTAGCGCCCAACCAACCAATCATTATAGCTGCAAAGCTAAAAGCACCCACTTCAAATATAAATTGCATACCAGTAGGCAAACCTATCTTCAACATCTTCTCAAACACTTTTCTTGAGAGGTTCATGTTGAAAAAGTTTTTTACGTATACTATATACCTGGCTGATTTATGAACATAAACAGCCATTATAATAAACAAAATAATTCTAGAAATTAAAGTTGCCCACCCTGCCCCATTTAGGCCTAAGGCAGGGCCGCCCCACTTCCCGAATATCAATATATAGTTGAGCAGTATGTTCAGGAGATTGGAAACCACAATAATGTACATGGCTTGTTTTGTTATGGAAAGCCCTTCTGCAAACTGTTTATAACTTTGGAAAGCCATAAATGGGATCAGCGAAATTGATATTATAATAAAATAAGGAATTGCAAGCCTTACGACTTCAGCTGGCTGGTTTAAATAGTACAAGCCATACGACCCACCCATCAATATTAAAAATAGCAGTACCCCTGTAACCAGGTTAAGTACAAAACCATGTTTTAGAATTTCAGAACTTTTTTGGTGTTGCCCTTCACCATCGGCAAGGGCTACCAATGGTGTAATAGCGTATGAAATCCCAATTCCAAACATTAGGGCAACATTAAATAAACTATTGCCTAAAGAAACCGCCGCCAAAGGCCCTGCTCCCAACCTGCCCACCATGATACTATCTGCAACACCAACCATAATATGGCCCAGCTGGCTCAGCATTACAGGGTATGCCAAGATGATATTTCTCCGGAAATGTTCGGCATAGCCCATAAATCAAAAAAATAATAATCTAAAAACTATTGGTCAGATCTCCAGGATCTTTGCCAACTTTAAAATCCCACAGATGCTTATTGAGTCGGTAATTTCCCCATCCATAACCATCTCAACTGCTTTTTTAAATGGAAGCTTCATGACTTTGAGGTCTTCTGTATCGTCATACTCAGTTGTACCGTATTGCAGGCCCTGAGCCAGGAACACAAACCCTTCTTCATCAGTAACAGAATTAGAGGTATGTATCCTCATGATATTGGTCCACTTTGAGGCAATAATGCCTGTTTCTTCCTTAAGTTCCCTTTTAGCAGATTCCAAAGGTTCCATATTTTTATCGCCACCACCCATCGGTATTTCCCAGGAGTATTCGTTAAGGGTATACCTGTATTGGCCAACCAGCCAGGTATTTCCTTCCTCATCCAAAGGGATAATGCCTAGAGCTGTGCCCTTCATTGACACAACACCATAAATCCCGGACCCACCATTTGGATTTATTACCTGGTCTTCCCTTATTTTTATCCAAGGGTTTTCATATATTTCCCTGGAGCTTAACTTTTTCCAGGGGTTGATTATATTTTCCATACTGCAAAATTAAAAATTACTGATTATAAATTAAGAATTAAAAGATACTTTATAAATTGCAGCCATGCTCAAGTCTTATTATTCTCAATTTTTTGTTGAAGCCGGCTGTGATGAGGCGGGAAGAGGATGCCTAGCAGGGCCAGTGGTAGCCTCTGCAGTTATTTTTGAGAAAGATTATACACACCCTATCCTCACTGATTCTAAAAAGCTCAACAAAAAACAACGTGAAGAGCTTCGGGAAGAAATAAAAAAAGAAGCGGTTTGCTGGGCAATTGGAGAAGCCTCACACGAGGAGATTGATGAAATAAATATTTTGAATGCTTCTTTTTTGGCTATGCACCGTGCAGTAGACCAACTTAAGGTAAGGCCCGGACTATTGCTTATTGATGGCAACAGGTTCAATCCCCACGCAATTTCACATACATGCATAATCAAAGGTGATGCACTATATTATTCTATAGCTGCAGCTTCAATTTTAGCAAAAACATACCGGGACGACTTGATGAGGAACCTTTGCAAAAAATATCCGCATTATGGATGGTCTACAAATGTTGGATATCCCACTGTTTCTCATAGGAACGCGTTGTTAATTCATGGGCTGAGCCCTATTCATAGAAAAACATTCAAAATGTTTCAATTGGATGAAGCAGGGGAAACCAATGGTGAAAGTGAAAAATGTTTAGAAAATTAATATTCCCAATATGGAATTAAAAAAAGTTGCCTTAAATAATATACACGAAGGGTTAGGGGCAAAAATGGTCCCCTTTGCAGGCTACAATATGCCTGTAAGGTACTTTTCAGATATAGAAGAGCATAAAACCGTTCGTGAAGCTGTTGGGGTTTTTGATGTTTCGCATATGGGGGAATTTTTAATAAAAGGCCTTAAAGCCTTGGACCTCCTACAAAAAACCACCAGCAATGATGTAGCTAAACTTCAGGTTGGCCAGGCTCAGTATGCATATTTCCCCAATGAAAAAGGGGGCATTGTAGACGACCTCTTGATTTACAAGCTGGAAGATCAGGAATATATGGTAGTAGTAAATGCTTCAAATGTTGAAAAAGATTGGCAATGGCTAAGCAGGCACAATTTAGAGGGGGCTACCTTAGAAAATATTTCAGAAGAAACAGCATTGTTTGCTGTACAGGGACCTTTAGCAACTAAAGCACTGCGACCTTTAACGGACATTGACCTTGCATCAATGAAATATTATACTTTTAAAAAAGGTAAATTTGCTGGGGTTGATGATGTTATTGTTTCTGCTACAGGATATACTGGTGCGGGTGGTTATGAATTGTATTTGCCAAACGAACATGCTGAAAATGTGTGGATTAAAATTTTTGAAGCTGGTGAAAGATATGGTATAAAACCAATAGGCTTGGGTGCAAGGGATACGTTAAGGCTTGAGATGGGATATAATCTTTATGGTAATGATATAGATGATGAAACTTGCCCTTTGGAAGCCGGCCTTGGTTGGGTAACGAAATTCAATAAGCAGTTTATCAACGCAGAAGCTCTTTTACAAAAGAAAAATAGTGGGATCAAGAGGCGACTTGTCGGATTTATTTTACATGAAAAAGGCATTCCAAGGTCGCATTATGAAATTTTTAATGGCCAGAATGAAAATATCGGAATCGTCACATCCGGAACACAATCACCTACATTGAACAAAGGAATAGGAATGGGCTATATTGAGATATCCCATAGCAAACCAGGTACAGAAATCTGGATCGAAATCAGGAAAAAAATGGTTAAAGCCACAGTGGCAAAACTTCCATTTATATAAATTTTAAGCATTTAAAGATGAAGAATATAGATGTTTGCCTATCGCCCGAATTACTTCATTTATATAATATCAAGGACAGGATAATTGTAGTAATAGATATATTACGGGCTACCTCTTGCATGACCACGGCTTTTGCCCATGGCGTCACGAGCATACTGCCAGTAGCCTCCCTTGAAGAGTGTAGAAAATTAAAAACAAAAGGTTTTACTTGTGCTGCTGAAAGGGATGGAAAGAAAGAGGATGGCTTTGACCTGGGCAATTCGCCCTTTAGCTATATGTCAGAACGACTTAAAGACCAAAGGATTGCCATGACCACCACCAATGGCACACTTGCAATTACTTTATCTAAACAAGCCAAACAGGTAATTATAGGATCTTTTTTAAATTTATCGTCTGTTGTAGAATACCTTTCTGATCAAAATGAGAATATCGTCCTGCTGTGCTCTGGGTGGAAAGGAAAGATTAACTTGGAAGACACTATTTTTGCGGGTGCTGTAGTAGAAGGCCTTAAAGATAAGTTTCAACTTGAATGCGACGCCCCACTGATTGCTTTAACTCTTTATCAAAATGCAAAAAATGACATGGTTGACTTTCTAAAAGATTCCTCACATGTGAGGAGGCTAAAGAAATTAAATATCCATGAAGATATTGTTTTTTGCCTTACAGAAAGCAAATATGATGTTATACCAGTTTTACAAGGCGACGTACTTGTGAAAATGGAACCTGTGTCTATTAACCGTTAGTATTCTAATTGGAATATTAGTCCAATCTCAATTTGTTGTTCATAAAGGTTTTATTTCATCTTAACCTTTTAAAGGAAAGTACAGATTCATTTTAATCTATTTCCATCTTGAGGATAATCCTCATACCATACTCTTTATAGATTAAGGTTGATTAAATTTCAAAGCAAAAGGAGGTTATCCTTATGCTCCTATAAATCTATAAATATAATTATGCGTTTTTCTTTTTATTTCAAATTTATATCCCAAACTTAAAAAATCAATATTATCAGGTGATTCAATAATAATAAGTTTAGGATAAAGAGCCACTGGGGCATCTTTAAAAAATTTGTTCAAAACAATTGCCTCTGCCCCCTATATCTATTTTCATTACGTCTATTTTATTTATGCCTTGTCTTTCAAGTATAGCTGTAAGTTCCTGGCATTGGATCTCTACTTTATTGAAATGGGCAGGTTTCACCATAATTGTGGCTCCACCTGAATTTGTTGGGTCAACGTATAAATCAAAACTTGTTTCGTTATCAGCCACTCCAATATTTAAAGGTACAATAACCCCATTTTTATCATTTAATGCTATGCTATATGAAAGACGTTGGAAGGTAAGTGGATTAGGTTCTATAGCAATAACGTTACCTTTTTTACTGATAAACTTTGAGGCCCATATACTATACATACCTACATTTGCACCAATATCTAAAAAAACATCATCAGAACGGAGTTCTTTAGCCAATGTATCAAATTCCAGATAATCTTAAAAATTTGGCAAAAACAGGATAAACCTGTCTCCAAGGTTTTGAAGTGGATAAAATCTTGCCTTCATACCCAATATTTCTGCATCAACAATTTGAAGTTTGTTTTGAAGAACAAGTTTTCGAAGGATCATTGCTAAGCGGAAATTCAGCCAGCTTCTGTCAAAGGTTTGGGCAATATCAAAAAATAGTTTTTTATATCCTTTAAGTGCGTAAGTACCAAAAGGATCATGATCAAAATTGAGTTTTGGCATTATTATAATTTTTACGATAAAGGCAAAAGCTTATATTATTTAATTTAGCCCCACTGGCTTCAAAATTGCTCAAATTTAAAAATAATCTTTAAGTTTTACAATTTTTATATTTTTAATATCCGCTTTTGGTTACAACTTTTATTTTTTTAAATGCCTGGACATAGACAAGGTCCATAAATTTTAGACGGCAAGTCGCAAAAATTATATTTAGTTTCACATAAATTTCTTTGACCGGCTTCATAATCATTTATGAGGTAGCCCTTCAACCCTTAAAATTTATAATTTCGATACTCAAACAGCCTAACCCCAAAAATCTCATCAATCTTATTTAAAATTTTATCTTTAAATTTCATATTTGATTTAGATGGGTCATAGGTAAAATCCCAATCTTTTGCTGCAATTACTTCCTTCATGT
>JALZND010000282.1 GCA_030857845.1 Bacteroidota bacterium
GTAAAGTATGCCTTGTGGGTTCCTTAAGCCCAGACTATCATACACTTTCCATAACCATGCAAAACGACCTTTCTGAAATGGCGCAGGCCATCGTTGATTGGTTGGCGTTGTTACTGGAATCGGGTAAAGAAAAAAATATTTTTTTTTATAGCCTTCCTTCACGAACAAAAGCATTGTTGATCATCACAAACATGATAGCAGCCCTTCAAATCACGAGGTTGTTGGGCGAAAAAGGGTTTGACGAGATCAGGAAGGGCATTTTACAAGAACTTACAGAACCCTATCAGAAGTAGCCATTATTAAATCATTGAAAAAATATTTTATGAAAAGAGTAGTAGTAACAGGCATTGGTGCATTGACCCCTATCGGTAATACTGTTGAAGCATATTGGAAAAACCTGGTTGCCGGGGTAAACGGTGCGGGCCCTATTACAAAATTTAACGCTGAAAAATTTAAAACCAGATATGCCTGTGAGTTAAAAGGATTCGATCCATTGAATTATATGGATAAGAATGAAATAAGAAGGAATGACCTTTTTGCCCAATATGGTTTGGTTGTGGCGGAAGAAGCAATAAAAGATGCTGCATTAGACCTTTCAAAGATCGACAGAACAATGGTAGGGGTAATATGGGGCTCTGGGAATGGAGGCATTACCACATTTCAGCAGCAAGTGGAAGAATTTAGCGAAAACGGCAGGACACCCCGGTTCAATCCATTTCTGGTCCCCAAGATGATCGTCAACATGGCATCAGGAATAATTTCCATGAAATTTGGCCTCCAGGGGATGAACTATACTACGGTATCTGCCTGTGCGAGTGGAAACTCTGCCATTATGGACGCTTTTAATTATATCCGCTGGGGCAAAGCAAATGTTATTGTTGCCGGTGGTTCTGAAGCTGCCATTACAGAATCTGCCATTGGTGGTTTTGGGGCAATGAAGGCACTGTCCACCCGGAATGATATTACAGCCTCACGCCCTTTCGATACGGAACGCGATGGTTTTGTAATGGGCGAAGGGGCTGGGGCTTTGATCCTTGAAGAATATGAACATGCCATAAAAAGAGGGGCCCCTATCATTGCAGAAATGGCCGGCGCATCTATGACAGCCGATGCCTATCACCTTACCGCTACCCATCCTGAGGGGGAAGGTGCCACAAGGGCTATGAAACTGGCACTTGAAGATGCCGGCTTGACTCCAGGAGATGTGGACTACCTAAACATGCATGCAACCTCAACACCGACTGGTGATATCAGTGAAACCAAAGCAGCCTCAAACTTTTTTGGTGAAAACGCCAAAAACCTGCACATCAGTGCTACAAAATCTATGACAGGACACTTACTGGGGGCTGCAGGTGCTATTGAAGGCATAGCAGTAATTTTGGCAATTCGTGACGGGATAGTACCCCCAACGATCAATACCAAAAATGTAGACAGTGAAGTTTCATCAGACCTAAATATTGTTTTTGACAAAGCTTACAAAAAACAGGTGGATGTTGCCATGAGCAATACATTTGGCTTTGGCGGCCACAATGCTATCGTTGTCTTTAAGAGGTTTGAAAATTAGCTGATTTGTATTTTCAAATTCTATATATACATGATTAAAGCATAGGAAAATTGCTTAAAAAGAATAAGCCCTTTGGGCTTTAAAACTGTAATTCAAATACCTTAAAAGCAATTACACTGGATTAAAGCATCAAAAATTCAATGCACTAATTAGTATATTTTTAGTTACTTTTTCAATTAAATAAACAGTTATATGCCATTACAAAAAGCATGAAAAAAGTAAACTGCCTGATATTGCCTCCATTTATTGGAAATTTGCTGCTGATTGGGATGGTATTTCATAACGAAAAAAGGACAGATTACAGCGGCAATGAACCTTGTGAAATTTACACCTTGACTTTATAACATTATATCACCTTATTAATAGGATCAACTATTATTGGTGGACTGATACAAATCGGGATTGTAGAACAAATCATTAAGAGATTCAACATTCAGAACAGCATACATTGGTTTGCTTTAGGTGGGTCTTTAACTTTGGTGATAGGATTGGGAATTACGTTCATGAAGTGGCCAGTAGGGCTAGAAAAAACAGGGTTATTAAATTCTACCCTGATAGGATTTTCAATTGCAACAGTTTATGTAGTTGGGAATTTAATGACAGTAAATGTTTTGAGGAAGAAAAAGTAAGGCATATACCCATAAAAATAGTAAGGCTGGTTTAGTGGCCAAAAAAAGCTAAACAATTCAAAAGATCTGTTGCAAAACTTAATCTTAAACCTTAAAAAATATTTTAATGGTGGTTCCCACCTCTGGTTCGCTTTCTACTTCTATTTTTCCCCCTGCATTATCTACAATCCGCTTTACCATATAAAGCCCCAGGCCGGTACCTTCTACATGACCATGAAACCTTTTAAATTTTGAAAAAATCTTATCTATGTTTTCTTTTTTTATGCCAAGCCCATTGTCCTTGACGAACAAAACACAGTAATTTTCTATACTTTGCGTACTTATTAATATTTCGGGGTCCCTTTCATGAGATGAATAATTAATGCTGTTAATGATCAAGTTGTAAAGAATGCTTCTAAGGTTCCTCGTTGGAAATTTAATATCGGAACAGGAATCGATCTCAATGTTTATCTTTGCATTACTATTTTCTACAGAATCCTTCAGGCTGAAAATAACTTCTTCAATTAATTCTTGTAAAGCATTGTCTTGATCTTCATCGTATGTGGACTTTTGGATTTTGCCTATTTCCGAAAGTTCCTGAATAGTCTTTTTTAACCTTTGAACAGATTTGTGCATCATGTTCAAGAGTGGTGTGATTTCTTGCTCTTCGTATGAATTTTTGTTAAAAATCAATTCTAACAATCCTTCAAGGTTAGAAATTGGGTTCCTCAGGTCATGTGAGGCAGTATATACAAATAAATCCAGGTCATGGTTTACATTGGTAAGCTCAATATTTTTTTTTAACAACTCCACAGAATTGATTGTAATCAAATCTTTTTTGGCTTTATCCAGCTCTCTATTTACCTTTTGCAGATTGCTCTTTTGCTGCATCAGCTCATCTTCATAGTGCTTCCTTTGTGTATAATCTTGGGTAATCTTAATATAACCTATAAAGTCACCCCTATCATCTAATATTTTAGTAAGGACAACATGTGCCCAAAACAATTCGCCACTTTTTTTCTTTCTCCAATTTTCAGACTCAAACCTTCCGGTTTTATACGCTATTTCAAGTTCATTCTGCGGAAAATTACTGTCCCTGAGAAAATCTGGGAAAAGGATTTTATAATTTTTGCCAATTGCCTCTTCTGAGGTAAATTCTTTTATCTGCTCGCAACCCTTATTCCATGAAGCTATAATTCCATCTTCATCCATCATAAAAATTGCAAAACCTTTTAAATCAGATATAACCTGGGGGAAAAATCCCTCAGGATTCCTATTTAATAATTTTCCCATTCGCTATTACTTCAACCAAATTAGATTTTAAACAAATATGTTTAAACGCATACTTCATAAAAAGTTATATAATTATCATTAGGTAATATTAAAATTCTAAAAAATTTCTTGAATTAATAAAAGAATGATATCTAAAATTTCTACGCTCATGACCGCACCTTAAGGATCTTTATTCCCTTTGCCTAAAAACAATCTAGTTATCTGCCGAATTAAAAACTTCTTTATTTAAAATATACTGGTAAACAATAAATTATACCAATTATTAATTTTGTTCATTTTAAATGGAAATATTACGGCAATAATTTTATGATTATTTCTATCAAATATTGAATAACTAATACAACACTATATGTAGGTATGAATAAATCAAAGCATAAAGGTTTTAATCTTAAATTTACAATAGCCAATTTTATTTTCTACCGCTAGGCATATCCATTATTCCAGCTTTGTAATTATAAAAGCAGAATAGTTAACATTTGAATATGCTTTTTCAATTATTTATGCATTTCTGAGGTAGGTGCCCAAACTATTGAACCCATTAAAATATTTATCATTGAAAAGTTGATAAATCACCTTCACTTAAACCATCTTTAACTAAATTCACTATATAAAAAAAATATTTCAAAAACTATTAGGCAACTTTTAATTATTAAAAATTAAATTTTTAAATTGGGCGATGCTTTTACGGAACGGAATAGCTTGTTTTATAGCTGGTCAGTGTTTCATTAATGCCTGTTTGCCCAGCGGTAATTAATATGTTGGTGCTCCCCTATATAAAAAAGCCAATATACCGCTGGAAAATGGAAAATCCATCACTATAATGCTCCTCTAAACAACCAAATAAGTATTTAAATAGCCTGAAGGTGAATAGAAAAGGTTATACTAAAACTTCCATGAAGAGCTTTTAAAAGGAAGCGCACTCGAATTTGAAATTGTAAAAGAGCCCAATAGCGATAGAGGTACCATAGAAAAAAATTTTCCATTTTCATTTTCTAACGAAATTAAAACCAAATAAAATAACTATCAAGTATAGGGAAAGAAAAGCCTTTTCCTATGCTTGATTATTAATGATCTATTCTTTTTATCATTAATTCGCATGTAATCAACTTATAAGTCATAAGATCATCTTCAATTTTTGAAAGCAATAAGCCGGATAAATCCATAAGGTTTTCATTATCCAAACCCGTCTTGGTTTACTTAACAGGGAGGTCCAACAATAAGAAATCAAAAAGATCCGTATCTTTATTATTTCATATGCCATAATAAATTATTTTATTGAACTTGGAAGTTGGCTATACAAAATGCTATTCATGTAGATAATTCATTTATGCGTGGCCTTTTCGAAGTTCAATTACAGTAATTTCCGGCCAGATGCCTACCCTTCCCGAAAATCCAATAAAGCCAAACCCCCTGTTTATATATATAGATCTATTGTTTTCTGTTTTAAGCCCGGCCCAATGAGAATATCTATACTGCACGGGGCTCCATTTTATTGTTGGTGTTTCAATGCCCATCTGCATACCATGAGTATGCCCGGATAAAGTAAGCTGAATTTTGTTTGGATGGTTTTTTATTATTTCTTCCCAATGTGAGGGGTCATGTGAAAGCAAGATTTTAAAAGATTTATCTTCAGTACCTTTAAGCGCTCTATCTAAATCCTG
>JALZND010000283.1 GCA_030857845.1 Bacteroidota bacterium
GAATTTGTAGAGGGATTTGAAAAACTTGCAAAAATTGGCCCTTGCGTTACCATTTTTGGTTCCGCCAGAACCCTTGACAACCACCCTTATTATATAATGACAGAAGAAATTGCTGCTAAATTAGTTCGGCATGGCTATGGTGTGATTACAGGTGGAGGGCCAGGCATCATGGAAGCTGGAAATAAAGGTGCTAAAAGTGAAAATGGAAAATCCGTAGGGCTTAACATCATCTTACCATTCGAGCAATTCAACAATCCATACATCGACAATGATAAATTGTTGACCTTTGATCACTTTTTTGTAAGGAAAGTGATGTTCATGAAATATTCCCAGGGATTTATTGTAATGCCAGGGGGTTTTGGAACACTTGATGAGCTCTTTGAAGCATTGACATTAATCCAAACAAAAAAAATTGGCCGCTTTCCTATAGTGCTTGTTGGCAAAGATTATTGGGATGGGCTTGTAAAATGGATTAAGGATGTAATGATGACCCAGGAAAAAAACATCCACATTGAAGATATGGACCTTATCAGCATCGTTGACAATCCGACAGATGCTGTAAAAGTAATTGATGATTTTTATTCTAAATATTTATTGTCCCCAAATTTTTAATGTGAAAAAATACATTAACATATTTCAATTTTTGGTGATAATAGCATTGGCAGGGATTATTATTGCTGAAAGGCAACCGCAAATAGCACAAGTTGAAGCTGCTCCTGTTTATAATGCAGCCTTGCCATTTCAGCAACTTGCCAGTTATAAAGTTTTTACTTTTGAAATACCAAAGGAATTGGACTTGGCGGGAGAGCAGGTGCCCCTTGATGACAATGAGGTTCTGCAGCGTTTCGACAGGGAAATACATGTAAATACTTATTGGAATTCAAGCACCATCTTTTTAATGAAAAGATCCAATCAATGGTTCCCTCATCTTGCTCCCATACTTGAAGAACACAATATACCAAAGGACTTCTTGTACCTTTCGTTAATTGAAAGCGGATTGATGAACGTAAAATCGCCGGCTGGAGCTTCTGGATTTTGGCAGCTGATGGAAGCTACTGCCAAAGAACTTGGATTGGAAGTTAACGAAGAAGTGGATGAAAGATATAATGCAAAAAAATCTACTGAAGCGGCTTGTAAATATTTGGCTAATGCACATAAAAAATTTGGCAACTGGACCAATGTAGCGGCCTCTTACAATATGGGAATGGCAGGTTTGCAGAGAAGCTTGATGGAGCAGAAAGCTGATTCTTACTATGACCTTCTTTTAAATGATGAAACTTCACGGTATATTTTCAGGATCCTGGCTATTAAAGAAATAATGGAAAACCCTGCAAGGTATGGCTACAATATTCCATCAAACCATCTTTACCAGCAAGAAAAATTAACTGAATTGGTGGTTGACAAAAACATTCCGGACCTTACAGACTTCGCCATTGCCCAGGGAATTAATTATAAAGTCTTAAAAAATCATAATCCCTGGTTGCGCAAAAAATCCCTTACTATAAAAAAACCAGGGCAAGCTTATACACTATTACTTCCAGAAAAAAGATTTTCCTTGCAAAACCTGGTATTGAATGAATAAAAAGCCCAATAAGCGCTTTTTTATTCTTAGGCTGCTTTTTGATATAAATAAAAATAATAAGATTTATACTTCTTAAAATTCTCACCAGATCTTTCGCCTTTGAAATGCTTATTCTGGATTTTCTCAAGCTTCTTTTTATACTTCCATTTTATAAACCTGGCTATCCACTTAAACCTATCTTCCAAGAGCAGGAACAATAGATGATATACTGGCATAATTACCTCCATCGACAATTTATTCACCAAATCTATGGTAGGGGCTGTTTTATCGGTAATATCCTCTTCTTTAATTAAATTAACAGGATATTTTTTGACTATCTCCTTATATTCCTTAAAGCTATGGCCTCCACCTAACGGACTAATCCCTTCAATTTCATTTTTAAAGAAATCACATATCATGATATGCCCTCCTGGATTTAAGAACTTTAGGGCGTTGGAAAAAGATGCATCCATATTTATATATTGAAAGCTTTCGCTAAACAATATCATATCATACTTTTTATCAGTAACTACATCTTCAAATTTTTTCTGGAAAATTTCACTTCTGCCATTCAAAAGCTTTCGTGCATGCTCGGTTAAGATAGTTCCCGGAGAAACACAATCAACTGTGTATCCTTTTTGCAACAATTCATCTGCAAATTTTCCAGACCCACATCCTACATCCAAAATAGTTTTGACCTGGGGAGGGATGTTTGAAACCAGGTATTCTGCATATTTAATTTGAGCTGGGGCTAAATTAGCAACTTTTGTATCCAGGCCATCAGTAAATAAACCATAATGAAGGTATTCTGTATTCAAAAAATACTTGAATAAAATAAGGCCGATTTCAAGACCAACTTCTTTAGAATCAACTTTTCTATTTTTTTTACTCATAATTATGGTTATTTGCTTTTCTTGAATTGTGCAACTTTATGCGTCATAAAATTAATGGGGCAAAAATGCGGGATTTTTATTTTTCAAACAAAATTATTTTTAACACATTAAATTAAAATCGATGATCCAAACATATTATCCCTCCTTAAGTTAATCTTAATTATTACAGAAAAACGTGGAAGCAAGAATCATCAAAAGAGAAATATTAAAGGACGTACATTCTGCCTCAGGGGTTGAAATTGTTGGCGATGAAGTTTATATAATCGGCGATGACTCTCCCTATCTTTATATCATGGACAAGAATTTAAAATTTGTCAGAAAAATTTTATTAACAAAAAGTTACAAGCTCGTCAAAGGCAAAATACCTAAAACTAAAAAACCAGACCTGGAGGCACTTGCAAGCTTTGATATTGGGGGCGACAAGGTCATATTAATTTTGGGTTCAGGATCAGTAAGGGAAACACGTGACAAAGCATTTATAGTTGAAACAGGTGAGAAAGATGAAGTAAGTGAATATTCTTTGCTGCCACTGTATGATTTGTTGAGAAAGCATGAAGAAATTGTTAAAGACAGGGTACTTAATATTGAAGCAGCAACTGTGGTAGGAGAACATATCTATCTTTTCCAAAGGGGCAATGTTACAGGGTTCAATGTGATGATAGAATTTCCTCTTTATTCCTTCATTCATTTTCTTCAGGATAAAAACAACCCTTCGCCTAAATTTAAGATATATAATTATAGCTTCGAGAGATACAATGGCCTGATGCCAGGATTTTCGGGGGCAGCATGCATTCCTGGCTCCAAAGAAATACTTTTCAGCACATCATTGGAAGACACAAATGATGAATGGTATGATGGCGATGTGTTTGAGAGCTTTTTGGGGATTCTTACGGAAGACCGTGAGAAGTATACCAGCACAGTAATCAAAGAATCAGGTGAACCATATAAAGGAAAAGTAGAGTCAGTAACGATTTTGAACCAAAACAAGGGCAAAAAATTTGAAGTTTTAGCAGTTACAGATAGTGACGGAGGTGCCTCCGAAATGCTGCTGATAGAACTAAAAAGATAATACTAGCCGTTTGTCAAGCTTACGTAAATATTAAAAATGTATAATTACCTTATCAGCAAATTATAAAACCTTGATGAACCCATTTTCTTCCGGCACAAGCATCCCTTCGATCCAAAATAAAAAACCCATAAAATTAGGAATAGCAGGCCTATCACATGATCATGTCCGCTGGATCTTTGACCGGGAAGGTAAATCTGACATAGAAATTGTGGGAATTTGGGAAAGCAATGCCATGCTGGCCACAAAATATCGAAACGATTATAAACTAGATGGCATACCATTTTATACCAAGCTTCAAGAAATGCTGGACAAGTCAAAACCTGAGGCAGTTTGTGCTTTTACAAGTATTGCCGGACATTTAGAAGTGGTGGAGCAATGTGCAGTAAGGGGCATCCACGTAATGGTGGAAAAGCCTTTGCATTTTTCATTGGAACATGCCCAAATAATGGCACGCCTTGCAAAACAAAACAAGATCCACCTACTAACAAATTTTCAAACTTCTTGGTATGCAAGCACCCATTATGCCAATTTCCTGGCATTTCAATCAGAAATTTTGGGAGATGTTTGGAAAGTTGTGTTTCATGACGGCCATAAGGGGCCAAAGGAAAAAGGTTGCAGCAAAGAATTTTTAAATTGGCTCACAGACCCAAAGGAAAATGGTGCTGGTGCAATTGTAGATTTTGGTTGCTATGGCCCTAATATCATGACTTGGATGATGAAAGGTGAAATGCCCTTATCAGTATTGGCAATAAAACAAACCATAAAGCCCGAAATATATTCCCAAGTAGACGATGAAGCGGTAATACTTCTGGAATATCCCAAAGCACAAGCTGTTATACAAGCTTCTTGGAACTGGCCCATAAATCGAAAAGATATTGAAATATATGGAAAAAGAGGCCAACTCATAGTTGAAGACCATCAAAATGTCAGGATTAGAAAAAGTGAGGATGCTTCTGAAGAAATAGTAATTTGCCCTCAAATGGAAGCACCCCTCGATGATCCATTTTCTTATTTTGCTGCCGTTGTGGAGGGCATTATTCAACCTGGGGAATATGACCTTTCATCCATAAATTTAAATGTAGCAGTAGTGGCAATTTTAGAAGCAGCCATACAATCTGCAAACACTGGCAAAAAAATTTATTTATAAAGTAATTTTCTTGATTATAATCTCATGCAAAACATAATTATCTTTTCACTAAAAAATCCTGTATTTTTGTAGCCGGAAATTATAAGGTATTTTATCAGAAAATAGAATTCTATCCAAAAGTAAGAAGCTAGAGCAGGAGAACCTTGAAGATAATAGAAGAAATTAAACAAAAAGATATAAACGCATCTGCCCTGCCCATAAATGGGCCTGATGTAATAGAAATATTTGGTGCCAGGGAGCATAATTTAAAAAATATTGATGTTTCTTTTCCCCGGAACAAACTTGTAGTAATAACAGGTATCAGTGGCAGCGGCAAATCGTCCCTGGCATTTGATACCATTTATGCAGAAGGTCAACGCCGGTATATGGAGAGCTTCTCCACCTATGCCAGGTCATTTATTGGTGATATGGAAAGGCCCGATGTTGATAAAATAAATGGCTTGAGC
>JALZND010000284.1 GCA_030857845.1 Bacteroidota bacterium
GGCATGTTGTTTTACCATGTTCAGCCTGTCCTGGAGCAAGCTCCTGAATTCCTTATCCATATTTTCTGCCAACTCGGCATCAACCTGGCCCTTTTCTATCAGCTTTTTGTTGTATACCTCCCTTGGATTTGGGTGCCTGGAAATGACATTATACAACGAAGGTTGGGTAAACTTTGGCTCATCACTTTCGTTATGGCCATGCCTTCTATAACAAACCATATCCACAAAAATGTCGCGGTTGAATTTTTGCCTGAATTCTACTGCCAATTTCACACAAAAAACTACGGCTTCAGGATCGTCGCCATTTACATGGAGCACTGGTGCATCAATAA
This sequence comes from Bacteroidota bacterium, assembly GCA_030857845.1. Taxonomy (GTDB): domain Bacteria; phylum Bacteroidota; class Bacteroidia; order Cytophagales; family Cyclobacteriaceae; genus JALZND01. The sequence goes on from JALZND010000284.1 coordinate 333, forward strand.
TTTTGGCAACATCGGTACAGTAAATACTGGAGCGGGCATCATCAAAATCTGTAGTGAAACCTACCTGGTTGTTTATTACAAAATGGATGGTGCCACCAGTATGGTACCCTTCCAGTTTGGACATTTGAGTCACTTCATAAACCACTCCTTGCGCAGCGACGGCAGCATCACCATGTATCAATATAGGCAAGGCTTTGTCATAATCGCCGGCATATTGTTTGTCGATCTTCGCTCGTATGAAGCCTTCCACCACAGGGTTCACAGCTTCAAGGTGTGAAGGGTTTGGAGCTAATTTTAAATTTACTTTTTTTCCAGACAACGTTGTTATTTCACTGGAAAACCCCATATGATACTTTACATCACCATCGCCCATGGTAAGGTCGGGCTGTGCATTCCCCTCAAATTCATTAAATATCTGTTCGTATGTCTTATTCATGATGTTGACAAGCACATTGAGCCTGCCACGATGTGCCATTCCGATCATAACCTCTTCAATGCCAAGTTCTGCACCTTTATTGATGATGGCATCCAATGCAGGGATTGTCGTTTCCCCACCTTCCAGCGAAAATCTTTTTTGTCCCAGGTATTTTGTATGGAGGAAATTCTCAAAAACTACCGCTTCGTTTAATTTAGAAAGTATCCTTTTCTTTTCATCCAATGAAGGGTTAAATTCCAAAGCTTCCCTCTCACATTTTATTTTAAACCATTCCAGGATTTCTGGCTCCCGGATGTACATGTATTCAAATCCAACGGTACCTTCATAGATGTACTTTAGGGACTCAACAATTTTCCTTAATGATGCCCGGCCAACACCTATTATTTTACCAACATCAAATTCTGTATCAAGGTCTGATTCTTCCAGGTTGAAATCACTAATATCAAGGAGTGCTTTCCTATCTTTACGTTTCCTTACAGGATTGGTATTTGACCTTAAATGGCCCCTGGTCCTGTAGGCATGGATGAGATTCCTTACCTGGATTTCTTTTTCAGAAACTCCAGTTTCGGAAGATGGAGAGACTTTTGGGGGTTTAGCCGATCCGTTTTGATTTTGCTGGGCGAATTCAAATCCTTCAAAAAATTTCTGCCAGCTAGGATCTACCGATTGAGGATCATCTTTATAAGAATTATATAACTCTTCCAGGTAATTCGAATGAGCATTGGAAATATATGAAAACTTGTCCATTTGTAATTATTTATGATATGCAATGTTAAAAACAAATATTCTTTAATAAAAATTGCATATTCGTTTAAGCAAATATAGCGTGTAATAAATTTTCGGTAAGGTTATTTTTATAAAAAGGTGATGATGGTTAAATTTTATTAGTTCAAAAATTTTTGCGAATAAATTTCCCATTCTATTGTTAACATTCCTTGATGGAGTATGTTCTTCATTCTTTGATTTTTTTAAAAATTTCTTTTCAATCATTTAAAACTATCGTTTTTATGGGACAATGTTCATCGTTTTGCTTGTTTTAGGAGATATTTAAGGCAGAAATTATTTTGGGCATTAATATTAAAGTTATTATTTAGAATGGTGTATCATTGGGTCCTTCTATTGTTCCTGTCATGTTTAAAATTATAACGGATTGTAAAAAAAATCAATAAAAGATGAGCTATTTCACCCAAACTAAAACTTATTGATTTTAAACTTTTTAATTTTGTCAAACATACCGTTTCATGGTTTAACAAATAGGAGCACTAAATTGGATAAAATAGCTATTTTGTTTTAGGTAATAAAGAAAAAATAATTATCTTTGCGATCCTTTTATAGACGGACGGGATCCGTCACTAACTAAAATACAATTATGGCTGTTAAAATCAGATTAACGCGTCGAGGACGCAAAAAATTGGCAATGTTTGATGTAATAGTTGCAGATGCCAGGGCACCACGAGATGGCCGCTTTATTGAGAAAATTGGTACTTATAACCCAAACTCAAATCCTGCTACTATTAAAATTGATGATGAAAAAGCTTTCCAGTGGGTGATGAATGGTGCACAACCTACCGATACTGTAAAAGCAATGCTATCCTATAACGGAATCTTAATTAAGAAACACCTGCAAATAGGCGTTATTAAAGGAGCTCTTACGCAGGAACAAGCTGATGATAAATTTCAGGAGTGGAAAGATAAAAAAGACGCTAAAATAGCCGGTAAGGTTGAAAACCTAACCAAGAAAAAAGAAGATGAGGCAAATGCCCGAAGAGAGGCAGAGACCAAAGTTAAAGAAGCCAGGGCTGAGGCATTGCGTAAAAAACAAGCTGAATTGAACGCAGTTCCTGCAGTAGAAGCAGCTGCAGAAGGTGAAGCTACAGAAGGTGAAGCTGGCGCAGAAAGCGTCGAAACCACACCTGAAACTGAAAATACCCAGGAAAACCAATAAAATTACCAGTCCATGAATATTGATTCATGTTACCTTCTTGGTTTTGTGATCAAGCCACATGGGCTAAAAGGAGAAGTTGCAGTACAGTTGGATGTAGACTTTCCTGAATATTATAAAAATTTGGAATCAGTATTTATTTCCCAAAACCAGGAAAAAATATTGGTTCCATTTTTTGTTGAAAAAATATCTATATATCAAAATAAAGCCCAATTAAAACTTGAAGAGGTAGATTCCCTGGAGCAAGCAGAACAGCTGGTGGGGAATGAACTATACTTGCCCCTGAGTTTTCTCCCCGCTCTTAAAGACAATCAGTTTTATTTTCATGAAATTATTGAATTTCAGGTAATGGATGAAGAAAAAGGCTTGTTGGGCAGGGTAAAAGACGTATATCAGCTTCCTAACCAGGACCTGATTGGAATGGCTTACCTTGAAAAAGAAGTCTTGATCCCCATCAATGACGAAACAATAAAAAGGGTGGACAGGCAAGGAAATATACTGCATGTTTTGCTTCCTGAAGGTTTGCTGGAAGTTTACCTTGAAGACTAGCAAATGAGAATTGATATCATCACATGCTTACCAGGATTATTGGAAGGGCCATTTTCTCATTCTATATTGAAAAGGGCACAACTTAAAGGCCTTGTAGCAGTGGAAGTCCATGACCTCAGGGCATATTCCACAAACAAACATAAATCCATTGATGATTATGCATATGGTGGTGGTGCAGGAATGGTGCTCATGATAGAACCTATTGCAGCATGCATCAGGGCATTGCAAGCCCAAAGTGAATATGATGAAATCATCTATATGAGCCCTGATGGTGAATTGCTTGATCAAAATACAGCAAACGAGCTTTCTCTTAAAAAGAACCTGCTTATTTTATGTGGGCACTATAAAGGGGTTGATGAAAGGGTAAGGCAAAACTTCATCACGAGGGAAATCAGTATTGGCGATTATGTGATTTCAGGAGGAGAACTTGCAGCGGCAGTTTTAACGGATGCCATATTGCGTTTAGTTCCTGGTGTAATGTCTGATGAAACATCTGCCTTGAGCGATTCATACCAGGATGGGCTTGTTGCCCCACCTGTTTATACCAGGCCCTCAGATTTTGAAGGCCTTAAGGTGCCCGATGTACTGCTTTCTGGGCATGAAAAATTGATAGAACAATGGCGTTTTGAGAAGGCAGTGGAAAGAACCAAAATCAGAAGGCCCGGGCTTATTGATGAACCTTAGGCTAATTTTTAAAAAATACTTTGAAAGTGGTGCCTTCACCTTCGTCACTTTCTACCGTTATTTGGCCTTTGTTGTTTTCTATCATCCTCTTAATAATATATAATCCAATACCTGTGCCTTCAACATGGGAGTGGAACCTCCGGAACATGCCAAACAGCTTGCCTTGCTGATTTTTGTGAATGCCCAGCCCATTGTCTTGAATTTCAAGCACAATTTTCCCATCTTCTTTATAGGTTTTAATATGGATTATCAACGGTTTATTTGGGTCCCGGTATTTCAATGCATTGGAAAGAAGATTATAAATGATGCTGTGGAGGTTGATTTTAGCAAATATAACATGTTCTACATTTAATTCTTTGTGAATTTGTGCATTGGATTCTGTTATAGATTTCTTGATTTCTAATTGTACTTCTTCAAGCACTTCCGCAAATGAAATCAACGTTATGGACTCTTCCATGTTCCTTTGCGCTTTTGTAATTTCTACCAAAGCATTGATGGTATCTTTCAACTTAAAAATTGATCGGTACATCATTTGGATGATTTGTTTTTCCTGATCGGAGAAGGTTTCTAATTTAGGTTTATCAAAAGCCAGGAGCAAACCTTCAAGGTTTGAAATTGGTGACTTCAGGTCATGGGAGGCAGTATAAACAAAATTATCGAGATCAATATTTGTCTTGAGGAGCTCTTCGTTTTTTTTGTTAAGCTCGGTATTGATTGCCTCCAGTTTTTCCCTTGAGGAACTAATCTCGTCTTCTTTCTTTTTTTGGTCCCTAAGGTCATGGCACACAAGGGCCAAAGCGAGGACCTTCCCCGTGACCGGATCTTCTATTCGGAATGCATTGAAGAATACCGGGATAGCTTCGCCTGTTTTAAAGTGCCTTAACTTTAACTCTCCATTATATAGAACCGAATAATCTGATCTTTCGAATTTTTTCTTAAATAATTTCTCAAGGTCATCTTTAAATAGGAATTCTTTAATATGGGTTTTCAATGCATCTTCTTTAGAGTCAATCCCTACCAACTGTAAACCTCCTTCATTCATATAAATAATATTCCCTTCCAGGTCTGCCATGGAAATTAAATTAATACTCTTGTCTACCAGGGAAGAAAATTTCTGTTGTTCCTCGGCAGCCTCTTTAAGTCGGTTAATTATATCGGAAAGCTCCTTAGTA
>JALZND010000285.1 GCA_030857845.1 Bacteroidota bacterium
GAACAAAACTCATTCTCATAAGCAAAATTCTTGCTTTTAGTTCAACCACTTCATGGTTGGGGTTTTTGCCTACTTTTACACCGCATTTCATACGGTGTTATTCACATTCAATCCTTACAGGATTGAGAGAAAAAAACTCAAGGTAGAAGAACTTGGGGTTGAAGATTCCAATTTCTATAAAAAGCAAAATTTAGTTTGACACAACGGGTATTAAAAATATAAATCCCACTAAATCCTAAAATAAACATTTTCACTATTTATTGTAGAATAATTTGTTCTAAGCTTCCATTAATCAAGAACAATTATTTCTTTCTGAAACTTAATATCATCGTATTGTACATTAATTATATACATTGGGTTTTAGCCAATTATTGATCATTAATTTTATAATTTCTCCATTACGCACCTTTTTGTTGGTGTGTTCATAAAGGATATTGCATTCAATATTTATCAGTGTAATCATTAAGAGGCTTAATGCGGTCAGAAGTTTATTTAAAATCCTCAACAACAGTTTCCAAGCCCACACTCCTTGACCCTTTGATCAGTACAAGGTTATTTTGAAGGCTCAATTCTTTGATCCTGTTTTTTATTTCTTCTTTGTCAAGAAAATGCTCTGCTTTCGGACATGCTTTTTTTGCCCAGGTCATTGCTTTACCGAAAAGCAGTATGTGGTCGAAATTACTATTTTGCAATATATTTCCAATATTAGCATGCTCCTCTTCTGTTGCAGCCCCAAGTTCGTACATATCGCCTAAAACAACAGTTTTGTTTTTATAATCCATTGTTTTGATGTTTTGGATTGCAGATTGCATGGAGTTAGGATTTGCATTATAAGCATCTAGGATCAACAAGTTGCTGCCAACTTTCATCAATTGTGAACGGTTGTTCGATGGGATATAATTTTTAACAGCTTCATTGGCATGCCCTTCAGGTACTCCAAAAAATTTGCCAATGCAAAGGGCAGCACATATGTTTTCAAAGTTATACGATCCCAATAGATTGGTTTCTACTATGTTGCCACTTTCACTATTATAGTTGATATAAGGAGATGCTGAGATAAATTCACAATGCAAGAAATCACCTTGGGCAGGATAATAAAGTGGTTTTTCAAATCTTTTGCCCATGTTGCTTAATATGGGGTTTTGTGAATTGATAAATACCTGGCCTCTACTTTTTATAAGGGAAAGGTACAATTCACTTTTTCCTTTAATTACTCCTTCATAGCCTCCAAATCCTTCAATATGAGCTTTCCCAATATTAGTGATCAATCCATGTGTCGGTTCGGCAATGTCACATAGCTCCTGGATGTCACCTACTTTACTTGCGCCCATTTCTATTACAGCAATTTCAATGCTTTCATCAATGGATAGAATTGTCAGCGGCACACCAATTTGGTTGTTCAGGTTGCCTAATGTTGCAAGGGTTTTATATTTTTCGCTTAATACAGCAAATATTAATTCTTTGGTGGTTGTCTTACCATTCGAACCTGTAATACCAATAAAAGGAATATTAAGTTGTCGTCGGTGATAGTTGGCTAATTTTTGAAGGGCAGCAAGTGCATCGTCTACAAGGATATAATTTTCCCCTTTTTTATATTTTTCTTCATCAATAACAGCATATGAAGCCCCTGATTTCAAAGCTTCATCAGCAAAAGTGTTCGCGTTAAAGTTTGGTCCTTTTAAAGCAAAGAAAATACTGCCGGGAATAATTTTCCGGGTATCGGTGGAAACCTTTTTACAGGAAAGATAAATATTATATAGTTTCTGAATATCAGACATGAATGCAGATTTTTTTATTTTAATAAGCTACAGAACTGCTTCAAAAATAGAAAAATCATTTTAAGAAAAAAGAGTTCTTTTTGTATATTAAATAAAAAGAACTAATGTTAATGAACATTTTATTATAAAAAATAAATTCAAATATTATGATTTTGTTCAATTAATATAAATAATATTGTAATTAATATAAATAATTATATTATATAAATATCTACTTAAACAAAAGTTAAGAAAAAGTACATAGTAAAATTTATTTAAATGAAAAAAACGATCATATTAATAAGTATGGCAATAGCAATTTCATCTTGTAAAAAGATGATGAGAGAACCTCAGACACACCTATAAGTTTTGATCCATATTTTCAAATCCTTGATAAGGACGGCAATAATGTTTTTTTTGATGGGCCATCTTATTATGTAAATAATGCAAGTATCGGTCTTGACCCACATACTTCTGGATATTATCAATTAATATCTTCTGGCTCTCATTATGTTAATGGGGAATTGGTTACGTCAATAAATTGGCGGACACCAGTAGAAGTTTCTTTAAGTGGTTCAGTTTACATGCATAACAAATCAATGACTTTAACTAAATACTAATTTAAAAAATAAGCGTTAATTTCGAGGCAATCGCTGTAGTGGTGACCTCGAATGTAATGCTCTATTCATGTTTTTTGTGAGAAAAAAAATTATTCAATACCTGTTGATCTTGCATATTTGCACATCCTGCGTAAAAGAAATTTCACTTGAACCACATAGTCAAGACTCCAAGCTGGTTGTAAATTCTTTATTTACATCCGGAGAAAAAATGAAGTTGCACCTTAGCACCACTAGAGGGATATTGGAGGAAAGCAAAACGACAACTTTATCCAATGCATTTATCACGTTAGAAATTTCAGAGACAAACACAACAATAGATACTCTTTTTCATAAAGAAGGTTATATCTATGAAAGCATCAGGGATATACTTCCTCAAATTCCTTATAAAATCATAATCAACTTTCCGGGATCAGAAAAAGTGATAGCCGAAAGCCATATTCCTGCACCCGTACCCATCCTCAATGCAACGGTAAAGAGGCCTATAAGCTTTGATCAATATGGTGACCCTATAACCGAGTATAGAATTAGCTTCCACGATCCTAAAGTATCCAAAAATTACTATGAACTATTTATTGTTAGTCAAAATGAACACGGTGCTTTTTACAAAAGTAACTATTTTATACATGAAAATGATCCTGTTATAATTGCAGAAGGTTTAGAAGGATTTGATAATACTACATTCCTTTTTTCCGATGAACTTTTTAATGGAGAATTTTATGAATTGAGGCTAACCTTCGAAAATTCGTCATTTGGGGGTATTCCTTTTGAAAGTGATTTAGAACCTAACAAGACATATGCCATCCTGAGAAGCTTAAGCCCCGAATATTACCACTACAGGAAAAGCTGGGTAAAGCACCGTTACCACCAACAGGTTAAGCCATCGCTCCTCAACCCCGACCCAATTATTTCAGATTTTGTTGAGTTTTTATTTAAAGGTGATGTCCAGCAAATGGACTCAAATATTGAAAATGGGTATGGGGTGTTTGGTGGCTATAGCAGTTCAATAGTGCAATTTGAAACCTTATGAAATTAGTTTCAAGTGTTTTGATGTCATCAATATCTGTCAAAAATAATTATATTATTCTTTTTTTCTTTTTGTATTTGTGCATTCCAATGCCACTTAAAGCCCAAATAATTAATATTAAAGGATCTATTAAAGATAGCCATAGCAAGGAAAATCTAATAGGTGCCACATTGCAGCAACAAGGACGGGTAAACGGTGGAGTAACCAATAATTATGGTGTATACCATATGGTTCTTCAGTATGAAGATTCTATTATGATAACTGTCAGGTCAATAGGCTATCGTCCTTTAACAACCTCATTGGTTATAAAAAAAGACACAGTTATTGATTTTCTCCTCGATGCGGAAGCAACTACTTTAGATAATGTAGAAGTATTTGCTTACAAAAATAATATAAGAGGAAGAAATACCAATATTGTAACTTTACCTTTGGAACGGATGAAAGAAATGCCCGCACTCGTTGGAGAGGTGGATATAATAAAATCTTTTCAATTTATGCCGGGTATCCAAGGTGGCAAAGAGGGCACGAGTGGCCTCTTTGTAAGGGGAGGTTCACCTGACCAAAACCTGATTCTGCTTGATGATGTTCCTATTTATTCAGTAAATCATATCGGAGGGTTCTTTTCTGTTTTTGACCCCAATGCTTTAAAAAGCGTACAGCTTTTAAAAGGAAGCTTTCCTGCAAGGTATGGAGGGCGTCTTTCTTCTGTTCTGGATGTAAGACTTAAGGAGGGGAATAAACAGGAGCATAAAAATGTTCTTGATGTCGGATTGCTCTCGGTACGCTACGCCCATGAAGGGCCAGTAAAAAAAGACACTTCTTCTTTTCTGTTTTCAATCAGGCGGGCAAATTTGGATATATTTTCAGGCATTGCTTCATTATTGGCAACTAACGGCCTGTTTCGTGCCGGATATACTTTTTATGATGTCAATACAAAATATCATCATATAATATCAGATAAAGATCAAGTTTACCTTAGTTTTTACGGGGGATTTGACAGGTCGTTCTTTAGGCAAAAAGACTCTGAAATAAACAATGATACAGGTTTCAAATATAAAGCTAAGAATATAGAACAATGGGGCAACCTGCTGGGGTCTTTCCGATGGAGCCACATGTATGGCAAAAACATGTTCAGCAATGTAACTTTGGCAACCACCAATTATCATTACTACAATAAAGTAGATATACAAAGAATAAGTAAATCAGACAATAATCCTTTGGATGTCTTACAAATGGATTTTCGATCATATGTAAAAGATTTGATTGCTAAAATTGATTTTGAATATTTTCCAAATGCTAAAAATGTAACTAGGTTTGGAAGCAGTTTTACACATCATGATTTTAATCCCGGAAGCATTAGTTCTTTTCAAAAAGGGCTTGATATTACTACCATAGATACGCTTTATGGATCCCAAAAGCAAAGAGGTTTAGAGTGGCAGGCTTATGTTGAAAATGAGGTTCACATTACGAATGCTTTAAGCGTTAATGGAGGGGTTCACTTTGCCTCATACCTTTCGGGAGAAAAGGTTTATATAAATCCACAGCCCAGAATATTAACGAGTTACAAAATCAACAATGGTTTTTTCTTGAATGCATCCCTTTCTAAAATGGTACAATACCTACATTTGCTTTCAAATCCCGGAACAGGCGTACCTATAGACTTGTGGGTGCCGGTAACCGGGAGAATTAAGCCGCAATCTTCCTGGATGTATTC
>JALZND010000286.1 GCA_030857845.1 Bacteroidota bacterium
TGCCTGAAGGTATCTGCGTTTTATTGTCCCTTTCTATCCTTCCATTTGCAGGATCGGCAGTTTGTTTTGAAATGCCTGCATTGGAAAGGGCTATTGAATTCACCCATGCAGAATGCGCATCGGCAGACTCCAGGTAAACAGGCCTATCTGCCACAACTTTATCCAGGAGAGATTTATGTGGATTTCCATCAGTAAATAACGGAAGCTGCCAGCCTCCCCCCCTGATCCATTCTTTTTCCGGATGTTGCAGGGCATAATTTTTTATATGGTCCAACATCTGGTCTTCTGTGCGGAATGAAGATAAATCGCACTCGCCCAATTCCAGTCCACCAACAACAGGGTGTACATGTGAATCATGGAACCCTGGAAGGACCATTTTCCCTTTAAGGTCATAAACAATAGTTTCAGGCCCTTTGAAGAACAAAGCCAAGCTGTTTAATCCAACGAAAATGATCTTACCATCTTTTACGGCCAATGCTTCTGCCCAGCTTCGGGAAGCATCAACTGTATAAATAGAGCCATTTATCAGGATTAAATCTGCAGGGGTACCTCTGTTTTCTTTTTCCATAGGGAATAAATGCCGATGTTATAGGTGGATGTATCATAGTTCATCCTGCTCCTAAATTATTTGGCCATTGATCAAAAATCTAAAATTGAAATAGTCTTCAATTTTTTTCAAATATAGAGGATGGATTTTTATTAGGCTTATGTATTATATAAAATTTATTACTTCCAAATCTACATTTTATAATTTGGATGGGAGCCAGGTAATAATCTGTGGGAACACAGCGATAAGTACCAGGAAAATCACCTGTATGGCTACAAATGGCAAAATTCCCCTGTATAAATGCACGGTCTTAATTTCGGGCGGAGCCACTCCTTTCAAGTAAAACATTGAAAATCCAAATGGAGGTGTAAGGAAAGATGTCTGCAGGTTCATTGCCAAGAGGATGCCTACCCAGATAAGGTCTATTCCCAAAGCTATGAAAATAGGGGTTACCACTGGTACAATTATAAAAATAATCTCTATAAAATCTATAAAAAATCCTGCAATAAATACCGATAACATTACCAACACTAAAAAGTGCCCAGGGCTTAATTGCGCTTGCTGAATGGCTTCTACCAATAAATGATCCCCTCCCATTGCACGGAATACCAGTGTAAAAGCGGTAGCACCGATCAAAATAATGAACACCATACAGGTTAGGTGGGTGGTATCTTGCATTACCTCACGGAGGATTTTTATATTGAACTTGCCTTGAGAAATTGTCAATAGAGTAGCCCCCATGGCACCCACACCTGCGGCTTCTGTTGGGGAAGCAATACCCGCGAAAATAGAACCCAGCACAGCAAGTATCAACAACAAAGGCAAAACAAAAGCCTTTATGATTTTTTTCCACATGCCCTTTTTACGGAAGGCGGCAATTTCTTCAGCAGGAATGGCAGGTGCCAGGTGGGGTTTGAGCCTTGCCAGGATCAGGATGTACAATAAATAAAATACCACCAGGAGCAATCCGGGCAACAAAGCGGCAGAAAAAAGATCGCCTACTGAAACATTCAATACACTGCCCAATAAAACCAGTACTACTGAAGGGGGAATTATTTGCCCTAAAGTGCCCGCTGATGCAATGGTACCTGTGGCCAGTTCAGGGCTATAACCTCGCTTTAGCATGGTGGGCAAGCTTATCAAGCCCATTGTGATTACTGTTGCACCTACTATACCAGTTGATGCTGCCAATAATGCCCCGACAATAACCACAGAAGCAGCCAGGCCTCCCCTGAATTTTCCAAACAGCATTGCCATGGTTTCCAGGAGGCTTTCCGCAAGCCCGGATTTTTCCAACATGATTCCCATAAAAATAAAAAGGGGTACGGCCAACAAAACAAAATTTGTCATGGTCCCGAAGATCCTAAGGGGAAGGAGATAAAAGAAATCTACACCGAAAACAAAAAGCCCAAAAATCACAGAAATGCCGCCAAGGGTAAATGCAACCGGATAACCCGCCAGGATCAATATGAAAATCAACCCAAAGAGTAGGAAAGGCAAATATTCAATCATGGCAGTAAAAATTGATCTTTTTTACTGCCATGATCAATATATTTTTACACAAAACGGAAATAGCCTGCATCAACAACAAAAAAAATCCAACCGGGATTGCTGATTTGATGATGAAAAGAAATGGCCAGCCCCCAGGATCAGGAGATGTTTCCTGAATATTATAAGAGTTTAATGCAAATTTTATGGACAAGACAATGACAATGACACAAAAAGGAATTAAAAACAACAGCGTTCCAGCAAGATCTACAAATGCCTTGACTTTTTTTGAAAAATTACTGTAAAATACATCTACCCTTACATGCCGGTCATGTTTAAAGGCATAGCCAGCACCTAGAAGAAATATCAAAGAAAATGCATACCATTCAAGCTCTGAAACTTTTGCGCTTGACTGGTTGAACACATAACGCATTAAAACATCATAGCAAATTAACACCACCAACAATGAAGTAAACCATGAAGCAACCTTCCCGAATATTTCTATAAGCTTGTCTATATGTATACTTATTTTTCTCAATATTTTTAGAATCATGTTCTTTAATTGGTTCAAAGAAATTTACTCTATAATAAAAAATAATCCTCATGCATTTACTAAAATAAAAGTTTAGTATAGTACAGCTTTTCTGTAAGCGCTGCCCAGCCCTCCATACCCTTTTTGAATTTCATATATGAAGTGTATACCTTTTTGCTGGTTGTATCTTTTGAAGCTATATTGTTAAGTACTTCTTCAGAAATCCGCTTAAGATTTTGGAGAACATCAGCCGGAAACGGTCTTAGCTTTATATTTTCTTCATGGATCAATTTCTGTAGATATTGGCTGTTTTTACTTTCAAATTCGGCAAAAGACCAGGAATACTGGCTGAGGGCCGCAGTCCTAATGATCCCTTGCAAATCTGATGGGAGCTCTTCAAATTGTTTTTTGTTAACAAATGTTTCAAAAACAGTTCCAGGCTCATGCCACCCAGGAAAATAGCAATACTTGCTTACTTTATGCAAGCCCATCCTGTAGTCGTGATACGGCCCAATCCACTCTGTTGCATCAATGACCCCCCTTTCCATATTTGTATAAATTTCCCCACCGGCTGTCAGCACAGCTGAGCCACCTGCTTCAGTTATCACTTTTCCACCAAGGCCAGGAATCCTCATTTTCAATCCCTTTATGTCCTGGATAGAATTGATTTCTTTGTTGAACCACCCCCCAAGTTGAATCCCAGAATTCCCACTCAAAAATGGGATCAGATTATGATGGGAATAAAGGTCTTCCCAAAGTTGCATGCCATCACCTGAAATAAGCCATGCCATCATTTGTTGCGCATTCATCCCAAAAGGTACTGTAGCAAAAAATTGACTGGCCGGGGCTTTTCCTCCCCAGTAATAAGGTGCTGAATGACCTAATTGGGCAACGCCATTGCTTACTGCATCAAATACTTCCAATGCAGGCACGAGTTCACCACCTCCAAATACCTGAATTTGAAGCCTCCCTCCCGACATTTCATTCACCATTTTTGCAAATAGCGTGCACCCTTCCCCCAAAATGGGGAAATTTGGAGGCCAGGTAGTGATCATGCGCCACTTATATGTATTATTAAAGTTGATATAGGGTACTGAGAGTGCTTTTTTTTCATCATTTAAACATGACATTGCCAACAAGGTAGGTGCTGCCAAGGCTACAGCTGCACTTTTATTAAGAAATTTGCGTCGAGATACTTTAATCACTTGAAAGAGGATGAGCCAAACAGATTATTAAATAAATTATTATTAATTTTAAGTGAAGGGAAATATAAATAAAATTCTTTACTGGTTCATAAATTTCAAGAAAATCACTTTAAAAATATCTTAAATAACTCCTTTAAAGTTGGGGGAAGTTTTGAGTTTGAACAAAATTGAAATTAAATAATCCTTTTTGTAAAAGAACAAGAAGTTGCTTGGTTGATTACACATGGTATTTAAGGCAATACTAGCACATGGAAGTGTACCGGAAACAGCGTTAAGCATGGCAAATACAGAAAAGAAATTTTTCTTTCTATAGTAGACCTATATAGACCTTTGGGTGGTGGTTGGAAATAATAATTTAAATATATGCTTGTAAGGATTGTTAGAATGACTTTTAAACCGGAACATGTGGAAGATTTTTTGAATCTTTTCCATGAAACCAAATGGCTAATCAGGGATTTTAATGGCTGCCACCACCTTGAGCTCTTAAAAGATTACCATCAAGGCCATGTTTATTTTACCTATAGCCATTGGATAGATGATGAAGCTTTACAAAAATACCGCAATTCGTCTTTATTTAAAGCTGTATGGAAGAAGACAAAAATCTTGTTTGCAGAAAAGCCTTTAGCTTATTCAATGTTTAAAACAGATATTATAGGACTGAAAGAGTAGCTAATATTAAATCCTGATCCCTATTAATTAAACTTTAACACAAAATTTTACTACATGCAGTAGCGTATATTATACTTAAAGAATTTTCATCGGAAAATGAACTTTGCACCCCTTAATTAAAACGAACTCAAATAAGAAAAAATAAGCATTACAATTACCACAACGCTAACGCCGGCTCCAGCTCCTACTCCGCCCGCAATAGAACCTACCTTTTTTTATGGGCACCTTTTTGATATCCTCTACCATGATTAATATCATTAAACAATTCATTTGTTTCTTCAATAGCATTGTTTGAATGCATATACAACATTTTTTTATAATGGTATTTAAATTTCTGTCATTGGGTGGCACAGCTGCTATAGCGACACTTACCGCAAGATTTGGGATAACATAGGTAAATGGTGCTAAAAAACCTATGCCAAAAGCCCCCAAAAAGTCCTTTATTTTTGTAAAACAAACGTCCATCCTGATATCCTTTATGATACAGACAGTGTCTTGTTTTCAACAAATTCTTATACTTACAATAATATTCCTGTAAGCTTGACCCAAAAGATGGATTTTATAATATTTCATATAGAGCATAGAGCAACAAAATCAACCTTTTTAGAACTTTATAGTAATGGAGAATTGAAAAAGGTAATAAGGGAAAAAGACATGGC
>JALZND010000287.1 GCA_030857845.1 Bacteroidota bacterium
CTTTTAGGGCATGCCTTTTTTCTGATAGGCCTCCATCCGAACAGCTCCCGATTGGCGAGGAAGTTCTCATACAAGGCTATGGTTTTTAATTTGCACGAACAATTTGAAATGCTTCGTGAAATGAAAAGTTTTGATATAGTGAGTGAAAAGATCAGGACAAGGGACCAGGAATTACAAGGCAGTATGAACCCAATGCTGGCAGAGTATGGAGAAATATCCGAAGCAAGGCAGTATTCAGGCAGAAAAGTAGAAGATAATTGGAAATGCCCTTTCCATAAATCCAATATATAATTAACCCCTTAATCAATTACATAATTTACAGGGAAACGGACGAAGCTCATAGCCATCGCTACTTTAAAGGAGTAAAAGACCGTTGCCGAACTTGCATTACAGTACGATATCCACCTCACGCATATCCAAACTTGTAAAAAGCATTTCACTGAAAACAGTTCCCTTGTGTCTTCTGGCTTCAGGACAAACTTTTTGAAGAATTTATAAACAACAAATATAAGGAGCAAAAACTGTAGATTATCAACAAAAATCCAGTGAAAGCTTACTTTTTCATCATCAAGATATATCCATGTTAATATTTAACCCAAACTTTCAATTTTTTTCCTAATATCTTTCACCACTTGATTTCTTTGTTTGGATTTATATCGATATCGCTTATTGTCATTAGTTTTTATGATAAGCTTATTTGGCACTAAGAATAATACGCTTCTTCCCTTTTTAACTTTTTTAATGGTTTCCAAAGGGATTTGTATATGCTTTACTATATGCCCTGATTCTTTAGGAAGAAATTCAACATAAATGCCGTTTATTTTATAGAGAGCTTACCTTCTATATGTAATGGCACAATGATTAACGGATAATATGCAGAATAAAAAAACAACCTGCTATTAACTTCTACATCGCTTTCAAACTCTTCATTATTACAAGCCTTTAAATCAGCCTCTTATGATGCTTTAGAACTTTGAATTGCCTTAATAAATTTAGATCGGTGTGGTACATTAAATTTATAAATCTGATTTTCATCAGTTATAATGTTTGTAGGGGAAAATAATTGTTTTCTATATTCCTTAATCTGATCTGTGCAAATTATAAACTCTTTAAATAGGTGATCACTTTTAGGTTGAATATGAATAGCATTTTGTGTTACCAACACTTTACCCCTAATCATCGAAACATCTGGCAATGTTGACGATAAGTAATAAAGAGTGTTAAAATTTTGTGTGCAAAACAAAATAGAATCATTCTGATTTTGGCTAAATGCATTAAAAAAAGAAATTCCGAAAGAAAACAAGAAAATTAATAGTTTATATTTCATAAAACGTTAAATAAAAATAAGATAAGGGAACAACCTAAACGATAGTTCCCATACCTAAACGAAGTTCCTTTAGTTAATTATGCGCAATTGTATTTAGAATTGTATCGTTCTTTACAATAAGAACAAGGAAGCATTACTCCACATGATATAATCAGACCAGATTCTAAACCGATCCAATTCCCCCCAGTTGTTTCGAGTCTTCCGTAGGTAGACTCGGAACCCTTATTGAAAAGTAGGGTATATGACCCGGAGATGTTGCCGTATGTTTCCTTCTTCTCATTGTGTTATAATTTGGAGCTTTTACTAGAGAAACCCCCGTTATCGCAGGTCTTCCGCGGTATAGGTTGAGGAAAATGTTTAAAATAGAACTCGACATTCACCTTGCAGAAATTTTCACAATATATAAAACTGAATTTGCTGAAATGTCATACCCTAAAAAAGGCAGCTTCTAAAAATTCGAATTTTTTTGACAAAGGCAAAAGCTACTCAACCACGGTGGTATCGCTATGAGTTTGGATCAAAATATCCATTTTTCTTAAGTCATCTACCATTTGGTCAATAGTAGATTCTATAGAAACAATAGATTCGCTAACATCCCTGCTCACGTCTTCCCACCGTACAATATTGGTGTTGTTGAGCTCAACCAGCTGCTGGTCTACTCTATTTTTTTCTTGTTCAACTTTTACTATGGCTGCATTTACATCGCTTAAAGCTATTTCACCTGATTGTTCTGCGACATTCCGAAGTCTGGAAAGTTCATTGTTAAGCTCTTTCGACCTGCCCTCAAGATGGTCTATTAGCTTCTGCTGCTCTTGCTTCATATAATCATGCTTAACATCAAAAGCTTTTTTTACTTCTTCTTTGGCTTTTTGTAATTCTTCTTTTGCATCATTGGCTTGAGATTCAACATCTTCTTTTGTAAGCGTTTTATTACAGCTAATAAGTAGGCTACAACATAAGATAATTACAGGAAGAAGCCTTAAATTAATATTTGTAAAGATTTTTCTCATAAGAAGATGGAATTTATAAGGTTTGAAATAAGACGTAAGAAAAAGTTTTGATTGCTATGGATATAAACAAAAGTACCACAAGAAAGATATACTTTTTGTGGTACTTTTCAAATTATTTCAATAATGGGCTGTAATTATTTTTCAGTTACAGCATTGGTTTCACTGTTACCCGTTTGATCGGTAGTCTCAGTCCTATTTGCATCAGTTGCAGCACCAGAATTGTTTATCTCGGTTTCTGTTCCGGTATTGGGAGAATTGGTCCTGGTATCAGATTGATTTTCCATTATAGATTCTGTTCCAGTTCCTACACCTGTTTCAGCACCCGTACCAACACCGGTTCCACGGCCTTCATAATCCCCTTGAAAAGATCCTTCAGTATCGCTTAGTGAATTTTCAATGTTCCTTTCAGTTTCTTCCCAATTTCCCTTGTTAGAATTTTCAAGTTGTCCTTGTTGGTTCTCGAGGTTTTCAATTCGGGCTTCCATTCTATCTATCTGAGCTTGAAGCTCATTTTTTTCTTCCTCGGCAGTAACTGTGTTTGACCTTTGGCGAAGATCTTCCACCTCAGTCTTGGTCCTATTAATTTCACCGTCCAAATTGGTGGTTACCCTATCTCTTCTGCTTGTATAGTCAGCTTCTGAAATTTCATAAGTGTCAACAGCTCTATCGTCAGTTGTTTCAAGATTGTCCCTATTATCGGTACCTACAGTGTTCCTGTCATTTCTTGCGTTATTATCACAAGATGAAAATACAAGGGCACCGCTTATCAATAATAAACCTGGAACTTGATTAAAAAAATTTTTAGTTTTCATGATTAAAAAATTTAAGTTTAAATTATGGTTAAAAAATTAAACATAATATTCCTGTCAGTATAAAATACTTAATTATAATAATCCATTAGTTAGATAATTGTTTTCAGTTCTTGAAAAAAATTATAGTTTAACTAACAATAATCAGGTATTTTTTAAAATTTTAAATGTCTCCAATATATAAATTTAAAATTGAACGAGGTGACTTCTGAACAATTTATATCAGTGTTGGTACCTTTCAAAAGTGTTCCCAAAGCAGGTATTGGCAAATTCTAATTTTTACTGCTGTTCAAACTTTTAAAGTCTATTATTTCATTGAGTTTTTCTCCGCCTTTGATACCAAAATCCAATGTCCTGATTGGGAAAGGGATCATAATATCATTTTCATCAAAAGCCTTTTTTATGTTCATGATCAGATCACTTTTCAGCTTTAAATATCCCGGCTGGGTAATATCCTGTGGCCAAACCCTTACCGTAAAATCTATGGAGCTGTCCCCGAAGCCGGTATAAAAAAAGGTGATTTCATCATTGGTCCTGCCTTCAACTTTTTTTGCAGCTTCTATAGTAACCCTTTTTACCTTCTCAAGGTCTTCTCCATATGAAACACCTACCTCAAGGTCGACTCTCCTTTTATTTGTCCGGGTATAGTTTTGTAAAGGGTTTTGAAAAACATCCTTATTGGGGATCAGTATCATCTGGCCCTGAAAAGATAAGATGACCGTAGACCTTAAGTTTACTTTTTTCACCACACCCATATAATCCTGCGATTTTATTATATCTCCCGTCCTAAAAGGCCTTTTAAAAGAAAGTAATATGCCTGAGACAAAATTTGCAGCAATATCCTGAAAAGCAAATCCTATTGCCAAACCAATAATCCCTGCACCCGCTAAAATAGAAGTTACAGCTTTGTCAAGCTGCAGGATGGAAAGGGCTGTAAATAGGCCAATTCCAAAAATTATACCATAAGTAATACTGCTAAGTAGCCCACTTATATTTTCGCTATGGGATATCCTACGGAAAATTTTTTCCGCAACATTTCTCACACCCTTTGCTATAAAAATAAAAATTATAAAGACTACAGTTGCCATTGCCAGGTTTGGCAGCATTAATATAAACGACTCATACCATTCTACCAGCTTCTCGGAAATTAAATTGTAGGTATTGTTAATATCCATATAAAATTATGTGGGGTTTATTTGTAACTTCTTCAGTATAACAGGATGAATAGGGAATGGTTTTTTTATAGAATTTGATAACTAAAAAAGATTTCCTTAATTTATCATGTACTTTATTAAATAGGTTATGTTTTTCTGGATGCAATTTCCTTTTTTAAGAATAGCCATATTCTTTATGGCGGGGATTGTTGCAGGGCATAATTTTAAAGAAGCAGCCTTCCTGTTTTATATATTTTTCGGGATATCTGTTGGTACATATCTTTTGTTGAAAATTTTTAAAGTTTATAAATCAGGATCCCCCGGTTTAATGCTGGGATTCTTGTTTTTCTTATCTATTTTTTGTTTTGGCGCATCCCTGATAAATCAATATGCCATTAATAATAAGCCTGATAAGCAATTATATGAAAGTCCATCCTATTACCTTGCATTGGTAAAAGATGATAGTGAAGCAAGAGGCAAAAATTATCGTACTGAAGTTGAAGTTATTTTACTTCAGCGGGAGGGGCAATGGGAAAAGGCATCTGGAAAAATTTTAACCTACCATTCATCAACATCAGGAAATGCACCCTTTAATTTGGGGGACCTTATTATGATAAAAGGCCCTCCAAACGTGGTTCCGGCCCCTGCCAATCCAGAGGAGTTTGATTATAGGCAATACCTCCAAAATCAACAAATTTATTTTCAGCATTTTTTAAAACCTGACGATTATATTTTAGTAGCCGGGGAAACTGTAAAGGGGATATCCTATTATATAAAAACCCTTAGAAAAAATGG
>JALZND010000288.1 GCA_030857845.1 Bacteroidota bacterium
TTTCCTGATACCAATCCAGGTTTTTTTTCTTTTCTTCCCCGCTTACTGGAAAGTATTTTATCACATGATTTTCAATCAGGCCAATGTCAAAATTATAAACCCGTATCAAATCTTCCGTTTGGTACAGGAAAATAATATACTCCGAAATATTTTTTTGCTTTTTTTTATCTGCCAGCAGCATTTTTATCTTTAAATAATGTTCTTCTAATATAATCTTACTATTAATTTCAGTAAAACCTAAAATCTTCATTACAGCATGTAAAGCTAATAATTCTTTTTATTTAGTAGATTTATTGGAATTATAAAACATCAATAATAATTAACTATTAATAATTGCATATTTTTGCATCTCGGTTTAAGGTTTGATTATGGAAATGAAGAATATTAGGAATTTTTGCATTATAGCGCATATTGATCATGGGAAAAGCACCCTAGCAGACAGGTTATTGGAATTTACCAACACAGTTACAGGAAGGGACATGCAAGCCCAACTACTAGACAGCATGGACCTTGAAAGAGAGCGGGGAATAACCATAAAAAGCCACGCCATTCAAATGAGCTATACCCTTGAAGGGCAGCAATATACCCTGAACTTAATAGACACTCCAGGGCACGTGGATTTTTCATATGAAGTATCCCGGTCAATTGCTGCTTGTGAGGGGGCTTTGCTGATAGTGGATGCATCGCAAGGTATAGAAGCACAGACCATTTCTAACTTGTACCTGGCCCTGGAACACGACCTTGAGATTATACCAGTCCTAAACAAAATAGATTTGCCAGGCGCTATGCCGGAAGATGTTAAAGATCAAGTGGTGGAGCTGCTTGGCTGCGACAGGGACGATATTATTTTGGCCAGTGGAAAGGAAGGGATTGGTATTTATGAGATTCTCGAAGCAATTGTAAAAAAGGTGCCGGCACCAAAAGGTGATCCTGAAGGTCCTTTACAAGCCATGATCTTCGATTCGGTATTCAATTCATTCAGAGGGATTGAAGTATATTACAGGGTTTTTAACGGAACTATAAGGAAAGGCGATAAAGTTAAATTTGTAAATACAGGAAAGACCTACGATGCAGATGAAATTGGTGTCTTAAAACTAAAGCAAGACCCTAAAACCTCTGTAAGTGCAGGAAATGTTGGCTACCTGATATCTGGGATTAAAATAGCAAAAGAAGTAAAAGTAGGCGACACGATCACCCATGTTGACCGTCCATGTGCTGCAGTTAAAGGGTTTGAAAATGTTAAACCGATGGTTTTTGCAGGGATTTATCCAGTAGAGACCAGTGAATATGAAGAACTGAGGGCTTCTATGGAAAAGCTTCAGCTCAATGATGCTTCCCTTGTATGGGAGCCTGAAACATCTGCGGCCTTGGGTTTTGGTTTCCGTTGTGGCTTTTTAGGAATGCTCCATATGGAAATTATCCAGGAAAGGCTGGAGCGGGAGTTTGATATGACTGTGATAACTACAGTGCCTTCTGTACAATTTCATGCAGTGCGCACTGACGGGAGTATCCAAACAGTGAACGCACCTTCCGAAATGCCTGAACCTAATACCATCTCACATATTGAAGAGCCCTTTATCAAAGCCCAGATTATTTCTAAAGCCGAATATATTGGCCCTATTATATCATTGTGCATCGATAAGCGAGGCATTATTAAAAACCAGGTATACCTTACTTCAAACCGGGTAGAGCTAAGCTTTGAGCTTCCGCTTTCAGAAATTGTTTTTGACTTCTTTGACAAGCTAAAAACAATTTCCCGTGGGTATGCCTCCCTAGACTATGAATTGATAGGCTTCAGGCAGTCAACAATGGTGAAGCTTGACATCATGCTCAATGCCGAAAAAGTTGATGCCCTTTCCGCAATCGTACACAGGGACAAGGCCTATGATTGGGGAAAAAGGTTGTGTGAAAAACTACGGGAGCTTGTGCCAAGGCAAATGTTTGAAATAGCCATACAGGCATCAATTGGAACAAAAATAATTGCACGAGAAACGGTAAAAGCCATGCGTAAAAACGTTTTGGCCAAATGTTATGGTGGTGATATTTCCAGGAAAAGAAAGCTTCTTGAAAAGCAGAAAAAAGGTAAAAAGAGAATGCGCCAAGTAGGAAATGTAGAAATTCCGCAAGAGGCATTTATGGCTGTTTTAAAATTAGATTAGAGTACTTGAATTATAATATGAAAAGCATCCAGGAAATTAAAGATATTTTAAAGAAGGAAATTCCTTATCTTAAAAAAGAGTATGCTGTTTCATATTTAGGTATTTTTGGTTCTTATATAAGAAATGAGCAAACATCAGGAAGTGATTTAGATTTATTAATAGATTTTGAACCTGAAAGGTATCCCGGGTTTAAATTTTTTCAATTAGAAGAATATTTGAAGCAAAAATTAAATTTAAATATCGATTTAGTTCCCAAAGATGCATTAAGAAAAAGAATTGGGAGCAGAATCCTTTCAGAGGTTGAAGAATTATGAAGAGGATTTTCATTGACTTTTTAGAAGATATTTTACAATCAATAAATGATATAGAAGATTTTTCTAGCGGTCAGACATTTGATGAATTTATTTCTGATAAAAAAACAGTATTAGCTTCTCTTGCATCACTCCAAATAATTGGAGAAGCTTCAAACAAGGTGCCACAGGATGTAAGAGAAATTTATCCCGAAATTCCTTGGAAAAGCATTATTGGGTTAAGGAATAAAATTGTTCATGAGTATTTTGGGCTACATAATAGAGTAATATGGGAAATTATACATAATGAACTTCCTCAATTAAAACCTCAAATAATTAAAATTATTGAAGAACAAAAGGATCTGCTTTAATAGTATAATTTTTGTCCTTCAATATAAAATCGCAAATTTTCATTCGCTCATTCTATCATTCACTCATTATTAATCATGATAATTCTCGACGGTAAAAAGACCTCCCAGGAAATAAAAAATGAAATAGCCGAAAAGGTAAAGCAAATAAAGGAGGAGGGTGGTAAAATCCCACATCTTGCAGCGATTTTGGTCGGCAATGATGGTGCCAGTGAAACTTATGTGGGGAGTAAAGTGAAATCTTGCCATGAGGTAGGATTTAAATCTACTTTAGTAAGGTTTGAAGATTCTGTTTCTGAGGAAGTGCTTTTAGCAGTTGTTCAGAAAATTAATGATGATGAAGATATTGATGGGCTCATTGTTCAGCTCCCCATACCAAAACATATTTCAGTACAAAAAGTCACAGATAAAATTAGGCCTGAAAAAGATGTAGATGGTTTTCATCCAATCAATGTGGGACGCATGGCTAAAAATTTACCAGCATTTATATCAGCAACACCTTTTGGTATCATACAACTATTGGAACGCTATAAAATTGATACCGCGGGAAAACATTGTGTAGTTATTGGTAGAAGTGAAATAGTGGGATCGCCTATGAGCATCCTGATGGCACGGAATACCTATCCGGGAAATTGTACTGTTACACTTTGTCATTCTAAAACAAAAAATCTTAAAGAATTTGCCCTTTCAGCAGATATACTCATAGTTGCGCTTGGAAGAGCAGAATTTGTAACTGCAGATATGGTAAAAGAAGGCGCTGTGGTAATAGATGTTGGTATAACAAGGGTAGTAGACGGAACTAAAAGGTCCGGATTTGCTTTGAAAGGAGATGTTAAATATGATGAGGTAGCTCCAAAATGCAGTGCTATAACACCCGTACCAGGCGGAGTGGGGCCTATGACAATCGCTTCATTGCTTTACAATACTTTGCAAGCTTCAAGAAAATGATAGTTCAGTTAGTTCGGATTTCAGGTAGTTCAGATAGTTCATAAGGTAGTTCAGATAGTTCATGGTTCAGGAGTTCAGATAGTTCAGGTGAGTTCTATGAATTTAGGGAGTATGAGTTCTGGAGTTCATATAAATGGATTGTTTGGGAGGTAGAGAGAGTTCGCGGTTTAGAAATAATCTGTTGTTTAGGTTTCACTAATTTGCCTAATAGGCTGATTAAAAATAAAATTTAA
This sequence comes from Bacteroidota bacterium, assembly GCA_030857845.1. GTDB lineage: Bacteria > Bacteroidota > Bacteroidia > Cytophagales > Cyclobacteriaceae > JALZND01. Next base: position 3,999 of record JALZND010000288.1, read on the forward strand.
AAATTATGGTTTTGTAGATCAACAAGACATATATAGCTATATAAAATTTTTTTAGTGAAGTTTTCAGAGGTTCAGATAAATTTTTGCTTATATATGATTATTATAAAAGGTTTTTTTTAATAATATTCCAGATGGCAAGTATACATAAATTCGAAGACCTAGATTGTTGGAAGAAAGGGCGAACATTATGCAGTAAAATACATAAGTGTACTTTAAATATAGGGTTTTCTAAAGATTTTTCTTTAAAAGATCAAATTACAAGAGCCAGTGGTTCTGTTATGGACAATATAGCTGAAGGTTTTGAGCGGGGAGGTAATAAAGAATTTATACAATTTCTTTTTATAGCCAAAGCTTCCTGTGCAGAAGTTAAATCACAACTTTATAGAGCTTTGGACAGAAGCTATATCAATGAAAAAGAATTCCAAGATAATTATATTATTGCTGCTGAAGTATCAAGATTAATTAAAGGGTTAATCCTCTATCTGAATAATTCATCCAAAAAAGGATTTAAATATGATAAAGTTGATGGAAATCGTAATGATGAGTCAGTACAAAAAGCAATTTGAAAAGCCTATAATTATTTTCAACTACCCTTAACCAGATTTAAAAATACCTGAACTTTCTTACTGCTTTTATCCATGAACTTCCTGAACCATGAACTTTCCGAACCATGAACTCCTGAACCATGAACTTCCTGAACCATGAACTTCCTGAACCATAAACTCCTGAACCATGAACTTTCTGAACCCCGAACTTTCTGAACTAAGTAAACAGCAGTATCAATCACCTGCTTTAACAAAAATTATTATGGCTGAATTAATATTAAAAGAAGAAAAACTATCACTTCCCCTAATGGAGGCTTTTTATACCGTTCAGGGAGAAGGTTATTTCCAAGGAAAAACCGCATATTTTATTCGCTTAGGCGGCTGTGATATAGGGTGTCATTGGTGTGATGTGAAAGAATCATGGGATGTGGGGAGATTTCCCCAGGTGAATGTTAGGGATATAGTAAATGAAGCTGCAGTGTTTCCTGGAAGGATGGCAGTGGTTACTGGAGGTGAGCCATTGATGCACGACCTAGGGT
>JALZND010000289.1 GCA_030857845.1 Bacteroidota bacterium
GTGTTTGTCATTTACAAACTGGTGCACTGGCATTAACTCAACAGCTGTAATTCCTAATTTCTTAAAATATTCAATTACCTCCGGATGGGCCAATGCCTTGTAAGTACCTCTTATGGCAGGGTCTATTTTTGGATGGGTAGCTGTAAAACCTTTGACATGTAGTTCATAGATTATAGAATTGTGTAGTGGGGTATTTGGGCTAACATCACCTTCCCAATCAAAGCTTGGATCGATTACTATTGATTTGTTCATGCCCTGTGCGCTGTCCGTATCGCTTTTAATAAGGTCGCGGTCATTGCTTGGATTATTAACCGGATAAGCGAACATAGCGTCGCTCCAGTTGATACGGCCATTTATGGCTTTTGCATACGGGTCTATTAAAAGATTGTTAGAATTAAACCGGAGACCTTCCAACGGCTTGTAAGGGCCTTCAACCCTATATCCATAAAGTTGGCCTGGTTTTAATCCAGGCAGATATACATGCCATACCTGATCGGTATGTTCTGACATTTTTATCCTTGTAGATTCTGATTCGTTTTCAGGGTCAAACAAACATAAAGTAACACTTGTAGCACTTTCACTGAACAAGGCAAAATTTACTCCTTCCCCGTCCCAATTGGCCCCTAATGGATATGGTTTGCCCGGCCAAATAGGCATTTCGTACTTCGTCATTATTATTGTTTTATTAAAAAATTGATAATTAAAAAAATTAATTTATTAACTTATATATTTTCAGGTTGTTTATTCTATTGATAGGTCCTAATACTGATCATAGTCTATACCTAACTTTTGCGAAATGGGGACTTTTATGTATTTTCAATTTGACTTTCAAATTCTGTAGAAAAAGCTTTAATAAAGGCATTTTTTAAAACATTATATATTGCTGGCCAAACTTTTGTATCCACATCATTTATAGTTCCTTTTAGGGGAACAATTGTAGCCACTTGTTCTTGTTTTGGATTTTCGAATATGGTTTTAGCTATTTCCAACAACCCTTCCCATAATATTTTTGGTATTTTCTCTTTTCCTATTGCCTCATCCAAATCTAATATTACCATATCCTGAAGCAGTGGTTTTACATATCCTTCAAAAGAGCCGTCCATTAATTTTGCCTCGCTTACCAGGTGCAGCTGACCTTTTTCCACTTCAAATTTTCCATAAGCCTTTATAAAATTATTTAATTGGGTAAGCTTTGCCCCGGTAAACTTTAGGTTCATGTCAAAATCCGGGATTTCTTTTAAGAGGTTCAGTTTTCCATCCAGTTTAAGAATTCCTTCACCAATGGAGTTAGCACTTAAAGAAAGGGTAGAAGGGAGCTTTTCATTTTTGTCTTCAACATTGCTCAAATTTATAGCAACCATATCTAACTGTTGCAAATAAACATGTGCCTGGGGATTTGTAGAAAAATTGTAAAAATTTATATTACCCTCCCTAATTTCGAATTTATTGATGCTCAAGGGCATCAATTCTTCGATGGGTTTGGTCCAATCCGCCTCAGAACCATCCATTTTTTCTTCCTTGCTTGGTCCTGCCACGAAATTCATGCTTGGTTTTAGGATCAATATTTCACCAATTACTTCACCTTTAAACAGCGAAGCCCATTCTATGGAAAGATCTACTTCATCTATTTCCAGGAACGGTACTTTTAATTTGCTTCCTTCCTTTTCGATCCTTAAATCATTGATTTTGTATGCGCCACGAATTAGGGCTATGTCAACTCCACTGATAGAGCCATTATATCCTTCAATCTCTGCCAAAGTTTTGTTTACGTAATGTGTAACAAAATTGGGAAGTAACAATCGTAAAATCACAAATAACAATACAATACCTAAAAGGATTGCCCAATTTTGTTTCATATGTTATAATAAAAGTTATGGGGAAAAGTTCCGTGGATTTAAATGATATTTTAAAAAATGGATAATAAAAAGTTTAAAAAGCCCTTCCTCATTATTTAAATTGATTAAGGTACTGATGCACAAAAGTAATACTCATAGCTCCTTCGCCTACAGCTGAAGCAACCCTTTTTACGGAACCTGATCTTATGTCTCCGGCTGCGAAAATTCCGGGGACACTGGTTTCTAACAAACCTGGAGGGCGTTTTAGTTTCCAGTTATCAGGTAATTTTTCATCAATAAAAACGTCTGCCCCTGTCAATATGAAACCTTTTTCGTCACGCATTATTGATTTAGGCAACCATTCTGATTTCGGTTCTGCCCCAATATATATAAATACGGCAGTTGCATCATATTCATTGATTTCACCTGTGGAATTATTTTCAACCTTTACCTTTTTGAGGTTTTTTTCACCGATAGCTTCCTTGATTTCTGTGGTAGCATGAACTTCTATATTTTGAACTCCTTCTATTTGCTCTATCAGGTATTGGGACATGGTATTTTTCAAGGATTCTTCAATTATTAAAATTCTTACTGTTTTTGCAAATTGCGACAGGTACATAGCTGCTTGCCCTGCAGAATTTCCACCACCAATGAGGAATACATCCTGGCCTTCACACAAAGGTGCTTCAGTATTTACCGCCCCATAATAAATACCAGCCCCAGCAAACTTTTGCAGGCCAGGTATGTTGAGTTTTTTATAAGAAACACCATTACTTAATAAAATGGCGTAGCAGCTTACTTTAATATTATTGTTCACAAGCACGGTTTTATAACCACCCTTAATTTTAATATCTTTTACCTCTGAAGCACTGATAATTTCTACACCAAATTTTTCGGCTTGGGCTATGGCTCTTTTTGATAGTTCTTCCCCACTTATTCCTGCTGGGAATCCGAGGTAATTTGCAATGTGCGCACTTGTGCCCGCTTGGCCCCCAGGTGCTTCTTTTTCAATAATTAAGGTCGACAAACCCTCGGAGGCAGCATAAACTGAAGCGGCAAGGCCAGCAGGGCCAGCGCCAATAATTATTAAATCGTAAAATTTACTCTCGGGATCCAGGCTTAGCCCAGCTTTTTTTGCAATTAATTGAATCTCAGGATTGATTTCGGAGCTGCCATCAGGAAATATGACCAGTGCCTGCGAAGGAGAGAAAATATTATTTTCTTTTAGTTTTTTCCATCCGGTTGGGTCTTTTTCAATATCATAAAATTTAAAAGGAAATAAATTCCTTGAGAGAAAATTCATGATATTATGAAGTTCCGGTGCCCACCTCGGTCCAATAACCTCAATTATTCCTTCAGAGTCTTCTTCATAGTCTTTCCAATGTATCAACATATCTTCTATAACCGGGATAAATTTTTCCGTAGCAGGGTTATAAGGCTTAAGGATATAACAATCCAGTAGATTTTCTTTAAAAGCTTTTACAGTCTCTTCACGTTTGCTGTTTTGGGTTATCAAAACTTTCTTTGCTACTGTGCATATATCTTTTATTCCTTCAATAAATTCCAAACCACTCATTATTTTCAGGTCATCGTCAACCAAAATAAGTGCTACCCTTTGGCTATCTTCCTTTTTTAGCGCATCAATGAGTGATTTCGGATTTTGAGAAGTTATGATGTTAAATTTTTCATTGAAAGGGGACATCAACGCAACAATTTCCTGAAGGGTTTGAGCATTTTCATCAACAATATATATTATTGGCTTTGCCATAAAGTATTTATCCAATGGGTTAGGAATTTTTGAACTTCAATATTAATGAAGGGGTGAGGCCTGTTATGTTAAGTCAAGGAAAGAAAATAAAAAAAATTACATTAAAAAAAGGAGGCTTAAAAACCTCCCTTTTATTGTACCTCATGCAATAAAAAATCTTGCAAGGAACTCAATGATAAACAATGTAAAAATACTAGATTTTTTTGTTAAATTCTTTGTTGAATTCATTCTCAGCTTTATTCGTGGCCTTGTTGAATTCGTTTTCAGTCTTATTTTGTGTTTTGTTGAATTCTTTTTCTGCTTTATTCCCAAATTCTTTTGCTTGGTTTTTGACTCTTTCCGCCTGATCTTTTACTTCAGATTTTCCATCTTCATATTGATCTTGAAGCTTGTCAGAAAAATCCCTTGCTGTATCTTTTACACGGCGCAAGGTTTCAGTTCCTTTATCAGGAGCAAATAATAACCCTGCTATGGCACCGATTGCTACTCCTGAAAGTAATGCTAAAAAACTATTGTCATTTCTCATGATTAAATTTTGTTTAAGTTAAAGTTTAAAAAATTGCCAATATTTGGTGATTTATATATTCATTAGAAATTAAATTATTGTAACAATTTACCATGACAACAAAATGAATAATTAATATATATACATTATTAACTCCATTTCTTAATACGATGTTTCTATTTTTGGGTTATTTTTTTTAAAAGATTATTGCTAAAAGTTAATTATATGATTAGGTTGTGTAATTTTATTGAAATTCAAGTTTTCCAAAAGTATTGTTTTTCCTTAATTTTATTGAAATATTTTTTTCCATATCATATTAAATAATTTCCATGCAAAAATCTCAAGTAGATGTTTAACTTTCATAGCGATGAATTTTTTTGTATTTTACAGCAATAGAGTTGGGTATGATATCCCTTCCATGATATTGGGAATATGCCTTGGTAACCTCTGCACCCAAAATTAAAATTATGGTAGAATAAAACACCCATAATAATAAAATTACAAGTGAGCCTGCTGCAGCATATATGCCTATAATTTTAATATTGCTCAGCACGTAATTAATTATTTCCTTTCCTATAAGGAAAAGTATGGAAGTGATAATGCCGCCAGCAATTGAGTCTTCCCAAGTGATTTTTACATCCGGGAGTTTTCTTTGTATGATTGTAAAAAATACAAAAATTGCAGCAATAGAAAAAAGATAGCGAACAACTTTTACTGCGGGAGATAAATAGTCATTGAATAAAGATTGAAGCTGATCGCTGAAGACAATGAAAATAGCATCTAAAAATAGGCTTAACAATAAAGTCGCACCTAATCCTACTACAATTGCAAATGTAATTAGCCTATGCTTTATCACTTTAAAATAATTTACTTTAGATTTTAATTCGATATTCCACACAGAGTTAAGGGCTTTTTGCATGATGAAAAAAATCATTGTAGCACTTTTGATGATGACTAGGAT
>JALZND010000290.1 GCA_030857845.1 Bacteroidota bacterium
CTATCACATCTTGCAGGAATTTAACGTGTGCCTCTTCATGTTTTCTAATTTGTTCGAAGATAACAGCTTCAAAATCGGAAGCCTTCAAATCTTTCGCCTTTTGATAAAAATAATATTCCGTAAACTCAAGTGTTAAAGCATAGTTTAGGATATCAACTGCCGTTGCCGAACTCTGGGCAAATGCAATTTTGGGCATTGAAGAAAGGATAACGGCAGGTATGGCTGCCAAGGACATTTTTTTTGTAAAGCTTCCCATTTTTTGAAAGGCTTCTCTTCGGGATGAAAAAATCTCCAATTCGTCATTGGACATTTCATCTTTATCAAATAGGTCTAATATTTTTATTATATTCATTGGATTTGTTCTTTAGATCGTTTTAAAAAAATTTTGTTAAAGATGTTAAGGCTTCGGAAACTGAATTCCTCCTGTAGGTAGGCTGCTTGGATCAATTTTGGTGACAATAAATGGAGCCGCTGCATCAAATACATCTAGGAATGTCCGCGTTACTTCTATGCCGTTGGCCTCATCCACAATATCGTCACCAGAAAAATCTGCAGATTTAGGGTTCAACAAATCCCGGATAGCTGATGCATGACGTGCTTCAACAGATACAATTTTTCCCGCCAAAACCAAATAAACTGGATTCTCAATAAATTGACCAGCACCATTGTATGCAGATACACCAAGATCTTCAAAGACTTTGGCAGTACCCAGTACACTTGCCCTGTCATCAAAATCAATGGTTGAAAAATCAAATTCCAGGGTTGGAATTACAGCATCAGGGGCAACGGAAGTAAGTGCAGCTTTTAAAAACTCCCTGTGGATTACTTCATGTTTTTGAAGATCAGAAAGGATTTGCTTTTCCTCATCATTTGCCTGGTTATAATAACCACCCGCAAGTACTAATGTATAAAAGGCAGCCTCCAGCTGTTCTAAAGCAAAGGCATAATTCAAAATCCCAACATCACCTGCTCCAAAGCTTACACCTGAAGCAAGGACCGTACTACTTGCCACCATGGTATATGCAGACATTTCAGTTCCTTTGTACGCTTTTACCCGATAAAAATATTCTTTGCTTTCTTCAATATTGGTGTCATTGTAGGTTGTCACATTTTCACCAACCATTGCAATTTCAGTAAAACTATCGTTTTGCTGCATGGATCTTTCTATTTTAAAACCATCTTCATTTGTAGAATTATCTTTCCAGCTAAGGCTTACCTGCCCAGCAGTAGTGTTATTTGCTACCAAATTTGTTGGCGGCTTTAAATCATCTACAACAGGTGGAACTGTTTCATCATCATTGTTACAGCCTGCCAGTATCAATCCTGAGGCAGCCAAGGTAGCGCCACTGAAAGCAATAAAAGATCTCCTTGAACCTCTTAAGTCAATTTTAGGAAAGGTTTGTTCCTCTTTATTTTCTAATTTTTTAAACATGATCAAAATCGTTATAAGTGAAAAAAAATTAATGAGAGGGAGGAATGCAGTATCAATAAAAAAATCTACCTGAAATAACTTGGTAAAACTTACCTTAAAAATATTATATTCTTCTCCTGCGATACATTATTAGAAATATGCCCCTGTAGTACAGAAGCTTATTTTTCAACATTCCATTATTCGATAACATTGGAATTTCAATATTTTAAGTTTAGCTAAGCTTATATCTCCTATGTACGACATTACTTTATCGCACGGTTTTTAGAATCAAAAAAATCTTTGATTATTTTGAAAAACAATAGAAATAGATTGGATTAGATGGAATGAATGGAGCAGAGGTAAAAATTATATATTACCAAGTCATTTATTTAAGAATAGGGTGTTTTTGAAAAAAAAACATCAATCTATATCTTTTAATATAATATCCATTAAGATCTTGGGTATATGAAAGGCGAATTGTCTAAAATTATTAATGCATTGGCATAGGCTCAATTGGTAGCACTACTGGGGCATTTTTAGTATTCAAAATAAAATAAAATCCAAATGCTGCGGCTGCGGTCATTGCTCCAACAATCCACCATAATGTGATAAAATCAAAATTAGCCAGGATGCGGGTACCAAGGAAGGGAGCTATAACAAATGCCGTAGAAAATGCAAGTGCATATAAGCCCAGGTAAGCTCCTTGATTTTCCCGGTTTGTTCTTTGGGAAGTATAGGTAATCATATAAGGCATGGCAAATATTTCTCCAAAGCTGATGATCAGGATTGAAAGATAAAGGATAAAAGGGGCACTAAAGAATATTAAAATCAAATAAGACAAACCTGTTAAAACACAACCGGCAATGATCAAACTTTTTCCCTGGATTGAATTGCCAATTAAATAAATAATTACCATTTCAAATACAAAAACAACCATGCCGTTGATCCCTAAAAGGACCCCAATGTGGACTTCTGATAAATGATAAATTTCCCGATAATAAAGAGGAAGTGTAAAAAATAATTGAAAAAAGGAAGAGGCAAAAAGAACAATGCAAATACAAAATATTATAAATTTTCCATCTTTCCATACCGAAATTTTTACCGGCAATTCCTTGGTGGCAGTACCTTCAACTGGGTTTTCATTTATCTTCTTGTTTTTAAAGTAGAAAAAAAACAATAGTCCTGCCAAAATACAAGTGGTGCCGTCAACCATAAATAGCCAATAATAAGAATAAGCCGCCAGAATGCCACCAATAGCTGGGCCAACTGAAAACCCGAGGTTGATTGCCATCCTGTTGAGGGAAAAAGCCCTTGTGACATTTTCAGGTTTGGCGTACATAGCCACAGATGTAGCATTTGCAGGTCTTAAGCTTTCTACTATCATGCTAATGATAAATACAAAAGCTATGAGAGCCTCATAATTTCTAATAAATGGGAAAATAAAAAACAAAGAGCCACCTAATGTAAGGCTTATAAATTGCACTTTAAAATGGCCGAATTTATCGGTCAGCCAGCCTCCAATAAAAGAGCCAGCCATTGCTCCCATTCCAAAAATACTTAAGATTATTCCGGCTTTTCCTATATCCAGGCCAAGCTCTTTTGTGAGGTAAATACTTAAAAATGGCATCACCATACTTCCGCTCCTATTGATCAACATAACCAAAGCCAATGCCCAAGCAGCCATTGAAAGACCACCATAGGCATTTTTATATAAGTTTATGATCCTCTTCAATTTGCGAAATTTACCCTACAATGCACAATCTTTTAAATCATTTTATCAGAATCTTCCATAAATCAAAAGTACATGGAACATTTATAAATTTTTATAAAGGAATGGAATTTCAATAACTTATAGAAGATATATTAGGGAAGAAATGTATCCTTGTTAAAGAACGTCAATACTTAATATCTAGAAAATAAAATCCTCTCGGATCAGGTATTATAAATATCATGGAATATGTGGTAATATTAAAATTACACAGAAGTAATATTAAACTATCCAGAAGATATTTAAGAAAAAAGATTAATGTAGATATAAATATTCATTACCTTCCTTTCTCATGAAGCAATTCCGTTTTACTTTTCAAGTATTTTAGGATAAAGTAAGCAACAGCGGCAATAATCATGGCATAAAACCAAAAATTAGCTTCAAAAATAAAATGGTGCATCTTTATATTGGCTTCAATAAAATCAAAAAGATAAAAAACCACAAATAAAGCAAAAAAACCATTTTTCTCTTTTTTTAAGACCTTCTTCCAACTAAAAGGATATTTTGGATCCGTCCAATTTTTTAAAGAAGGTATAAAAGCAGGGGTCCTGGAGGCCCAGTTTGTGTAAACTTCTCCAAATTTTTTCTTTAAAAATTGTTCTTCGGCAAACATGATCCGCTCATAGTATACCCAGAAAAAAAGGACGTACAGAACTACAAAACCAAGGCTTTGGGTAAGCATTCCTATTCCTAAATACATAAAAAAATTTCCCACGTACAGCGGATGCCTTACTGCAGAATATATGCCTGTAGTATTTACCTGGTCAGCAACCTGTACCTGTGTGTTTCTTCCAGATGTATTTTCAGGGGTATGTCCTACAGTATATACCCGGATAAAAAAACCTATAAATGAAACTAAGAGACAAATAAAAGTAAAGGCTTCGCTTGTGTAAAAATTATCATCGGAAGCATCTGTAAATTGCCTGTAAACAAATACACCAATACCTACCAGCAGGATGACAATTGGTAATAAACCACGATATTTAAACAAAAAATTTCCCTGTGACTCAAGCTCTTCTTGTAATGCCATTTTTAACTTAATAATTTGAGGCCGCAATATAGCACAAAGGATTTTGTTTTAAAATCTTTGAGCCCATACAAAAAAATCCTTAAAATTTAATCATTACAAATTTTCCTAAAACCTCCTCAGGACTTAATAAATGTTTAGGATTTCCTTATTGTAAAGTTGCTTTTGCATTTTGAGATTCTTGGAAATAAAAAATCCCGCATTTCTACAGGATTTCAATAAAAATCATCAAAAAACTATTCATTGTAATTCATTACCTTATGGCCTCCATCTTTTAGATAAAGGTCTCTTTTAAAGAGATCAAGATCTGCATTAACCATTTCAGAAACCAACATATCCAGAGAGGTTTCAGGTTCCCATCCCATTTTCTCTTTTGCTTTTGTAGGATCTCCAATCAGCAATTCTACTTCTGTAGGCCTGTAATAACGTGAATCTATCGCCACAACTTCTTGCCCAGGCATAACATTAAAATTTGGGTTGGAAGAAGATTTCACAACAGCAACTTCTTTTTCATCTTTTCCATTAAACTCAAGCTCAATGCCCAATTCTTTAAACGCCATCCTTACAAATTCCCTGACAGTGGTTGTTCTTCCTGTGGCAAGGACATAATCTTCTGCCACCTCTTGCTGCAGCATCATCCACATTCCTTTTACATAATCACGTGCATGGCCCCAATCACGTTTGGCATCGAGATTGCCCAAAAATGTTTTTTCCTGTAGGCCCAGGGCAATCCTGGCCGCTGCCCGGGTTATTTTTCGGGTAACAAAAGTTTCACCTCTCAATGGACTTTCATGGTTGAACAAAATGCCATTGGCAGCAAACATATTATAGGCTTCGCGATAGTTTACGGTCATCCAATAAG
>JALZND010000291.1 GCA_030857845.1 Bacteroidota bacterium
CCCATATTTTGAGATGGTGATGGCAATAAGGTTGGCTTTGTCAAGCGAGGCTTGTAGCTGGGTTTTTGATTCTACTATCAAGGCTTTCCTGTTTTTTATCTCTTCTGCCTGCCGCCTTTCTGTAATATCGATCGTTGCTGCAATATATCCCCTGAACCTATTGTCCTGGTCAATATGAGGTATGCCAGTATCCATCACCCACCTATATTCCCCATCATATCTTTGCAAGCGGTAAATAGTCTCATATTTTTGCTTTTTCTCAAAAGCCATGGCAATCAATTTTATACTTTCTGCCAGATCATCCGGGTGAATGCCTTCCAGCCATTTGCTGTTCAATTCCTCTTCAATTTTCCTTCCCCGAAAGCTGAGCCACTGATTGCTGAAGTAATAGTAGGAGTTATGCTCATTGGACATCTTCAACAAAACAGGTCCATTGTCTGCAATAGATTTGAATATTACTTCCTTTTCAATTATGTTTTTTTCCGCCTGTTTTTTTTCAGATATATCTTTTATAAGCACCAGGACATAATCCTTTTGATTTATGGTTATTTTTTGAAGTTTTGTTTCTGCAAAAAATGTCTTTCCTGTGAATTTTTTATACTGCCAGTCAAAGGTTAATAAAGTTCCTTTAAGGGCTTTTTTTACAAGCTCGGATCCTTTATGAACAGAAATACTTCCATCTGGCTGATGTTTTGGGGAAAAATAAAAAGGTTGGGTTTGAAGGAACTCCTCCCTAGAGCACTCTAAGGTCTCCAGTGTCTGAGGGTTGCAATCTACAAAACGGTCTTCCTCCATGACTAAAACCATTTCGTAAGCCGAATCAAAAAGTGTATTATACCGCTGCTCCGTTTGGCATAACTGATCTTTAAGCCGGTTTATTTCTCTTAAAAGTTCCTCTTTGCTTTTTTCTTTTATAGCGTCCATCAAGAAAAGGAAATATTTTGCTGTATTTAAAAAATGGTTTTATGGTTCAAGATAGAAAATAAGTTTGAATCTTACGGTCCATATTCTCATTCTGGTCCCACTACTAACATATTTTTTATAAATAAAATTTTATTAATTTTAAATTTATCCCTTATTTCACAAAAAGATTACCTTAAGGTGCATGGGGCAAGGACCAAAAAAAATTTTATTGGTAATAGTGGGCCCTACAGCGGTAGGGAAAACATCCCTCAGCATACAATTGGGCCACCATTTTAATGCAGATATTTTCTCTGCCGATTCAAGGCAATTTTTTAAAGAAATGAATATTGGTACAGCCAAGCCTTCCCTTAAAGAACTTGCTACTGTTCGTCATCATTTTATAAACAATCTCTCCATCCTTCAAGAATATGATGTCGGCAAATATGAAATAGATGCTGTAAAGGCAATTGAAGTTAACCTTCAGTATCATGATTTAGCAATCCTCACCGGAGGTTCTGGCATGTACATAAAAGCTGTGACCCATGGCTTCGATGACATGCCAGAACCGGATACTCAAATAAGGGAAAACCTTAACAAAATGTTAATAGATGATGGTTTGGATGAATTGCAAGCTAAATTAGAAGCGGTAGACCCGGAGTATTTCCGGGAGGTAGACCTCCAAAATCCTCAACGCATTATACGTGCTTTGGAAGTTTTTATGGTTAGTGGCAAACCATTCTCTGCTTACCGAAAAGGGAATGCAAAAGAAAGAAAATTTAAGATTATAAAGATCGGCCTGGAGATGGAGCGGGCGGAGCTATACGAAAGGATCGATCAACGAATGGATGCCATGATAGCCGACGGGCTTTTTGAGGAGGCAGAAAATTTATTGCCCTTTCGGCACCACAATGCACTGCAGACAGTCGGCTACAAAGAAATATTTGATTTTTTTGATGGGAAGTATGACAGGGAAGAAGCCGTTCGATTGGTGAAAAGGAACAGCAGAAGATACGCCAAAAGGCAAATGACCTGGTTCAAAAAAGACAGTGAAATAGCCTGGTTTCATCCTGATCAAGTTGGTGAGATAATAAAATATGTGGAAGGGAAATTTGTTCAAAAGAAATAGATGGTATTAGGATCACTTCATCAGCTATTTATAAGTTAAGGTAAAGCCGCATCAGATTATGAATTAAAAAGTCCCGGATGTTTTAAGTTTCTGAACCATTTAATATATGATAATTTAAACTTATATCCTCCAAAAGTTTGTTAAATACTTAAAATCTTTACCATCCTGATAAGGTCAGGATTCAAGGGTTTGTCTTTGGAAATAGCATCTTTAAAATCGGTGTACACCAGCTCGTCATTCACCACACCTGCCATAACGTTTGTTTTTCCACCCAGCAATCCTTCCAGCGCACCAAGGCCTAGCCTGCTTCCTAAAATCCTATCTTGTGCAGTCGGGGAACCACCTCTTTGAATATGACCTAATGTAGTAACCCGGATATCTTTATCTGGCAGTTGTTCTTTAACTTTTGCGCCAATTTCCATGGCACTTCCTTCATCATCTCCTTCGGCAACTACTACAATTGCAGATGATTTTGATCTGTTCCATCCTTGGGTCAGTGTTGTTATTACATCATCAATGGTGGTAAGGGTTTCCGGGACCATTACCAATTCTGCACCACCGCCAATTCCAGATTGGATGGCGATATAGCCAGAATCACGGCCCATCACTTCTATAAAAAATACCCTGTCATGAGAAGCTGCAGTATCCCTTATTTTATCAATAGCATCCAAAGCAGTGTTCACCGCCGTATCAAAACCTATAGTATAATCCGTTCCATATAAGTCATTGTCAATGGTTCCTGGTGCACCTACTACGGGTATGCCATATTCTGCATGAAAAACCTGGGCACCGGTAAAAGTTCCATTCCCTCCGATAGCCACCATACCTTCAATACCTCTTTGATTTAATTGATCGTAAGCTTTTTTACGGCCTTCTATAGTCATAAATGCTTTACTCCTGGCAGATTTTAAAATGGTGCCTCCGCGTTGTACGATATTGCTTACAGAGTATGACTTCATATTGTAGATGTCACCTTCTATCATGCCATTATAACCATATTTTATCCCAAAAACTTCGATTCCATGGTAAATCGAACCACGCACTACCGCTCTGATACAGGCATTCATCCCCGGGGCATCGCCACCAGATGTAAATACAGCAATTTTTTTCATTTAAAATAAGTTTTCAAATTCGGCATAATATTAGTCAAAAATATTTTCCTGTAAAATGCTTTGATGAAATTAGCACTATTATATTTGTCGAACAGTCTGTAAATATGAAAAAAGTTCTCATCATTACCTATTATTGGCCCCCAAGTGCAGGGGTGGGAGTGCAAAGATGGTTGAAGTTTTCTAAATATTTATCACAATTTGGATGGGAACCTATCATTTTTACACCTGAAAATCCGGATTTTAATCTTAAAGACCCATCATTGGATAAAAACATATCCCCAGAACTTGAAATTGTTAAATTCCCGATTTGGGAGCCTTTCAAGCTTTTTAACAGGTTCACTGGCGGCAAAAATAAAGAAAACATCAAGCAAGGGCTGGTATTGGAGAAAATGGAAGTCACCTTCAAAGATAAATTGTCCATATGGGTGAGGGGGAATCTGTTTATTCCTGATCCCAGAAGGTTTTGGGTAAAGCCTTCTGTTAAGTTTTTGAAAGATTTTGTCCGCGACAGGGGAATCGAATATGTCATCACAACAGGTCCGCCACATAGCATGCACCTAATTGGACTTGGGTTGAAAAAAAAGTGCAACATAAAGTGGGTTGCAGACTTTAGGGACCCGTGGTCACAATGGGATTTGCTCGACAAGCTACAAACAGGCATGATAGCCCGCCAACTGCATAAAGCCATGGAAAAACAGGTTTTGAAAAGGGCAGATAAAATCATTACAGTAAGTAAAAAGCTGGCCGAAGACCTGCAAAAAATTGGTGGAAGAAGCGTAGCGGTAATCAGCAATGGGGTCGATACAGAAGATTATGCACATATTTTGCCCGAATTTCAAAAATCGGATAAATTTAGGATAAGCTATTTTGGGTTATTAAATGAAATGCGGAACCCTATGGTATTTTGGGAAACAATGGAAGAGATGGCTTCTGAAGATGCTGAGTTTGAACAAGAGCTGGAGCTTAACCTTGCGGGAATTGTTAGTGAATCAATCCTTCATGACCTAAAGAACTTTCCAAAGGTCCATTCAAAATTAGTTATGCATGGATATCTAAGCCATGAACAGGTTTTTAAGGAATGCAGCCGGTCATCATTGTTATTGGTGATCTTGAACAATACCGAAAATGCTAAATGGATTATCCCGGGCAAGCTTTTTGAATATCTTTCTATGGGCAAGCCAATATTGATGCTTGGCCCTGTTGACAGCGATGCCGCTGACCTGTTGAACCAGCTAAAAACAGGATATTTAAGTACATTTCACGACAAGGAGACGATAAAGAGGGTATTGATGGAAGCATTTTCAGAATATAAAAGAGGAGGTTCCATTAAAGTTTCATATGATATGGAAATGTTTTCCAGAAGAAAATTGACCCAGGACCTCGCTACCTTATTGGATAATCTGTAATTTGCACTTGAGAATCAAAAATAATGAAAAATATAAAATTTGCAGTAGCAGGATGTGGCAGCATTGGAAAAAGGCATGTAGCAGTAATAGATGCTGATGCCAGGTCCAGTGTTATTAGTTTATGTGATATTGACAAAAGCAAAGCTCAGGCCTTATCAGATTTATATGGGGAGGTGCCGGTTTATACGGATTACAACAGGTTCCTCCAAGAGTCGGATGCTGATATCATCAGTATATGCACACCACATGGCCTTCATGCAGAAATGGCCATTGCTGCAGCCGAAGCAGGCAAAAATATCCTGGTGGAAAAACCAATGGCCCTTACCTCGGCAGATGCCAGGCTAATGATCGAAAAAGCAAAAGAACATGGCGTAAGCCTCATGGTAGTAAAACAAAACAGGTTCAATGTCCCGATTACATTAACAAAGCAGGTACTTGACGAAAAAAAACTTGGAAAAATATACATGGTTCAATGCAATGTACTTTGGAACAGGAATGAAGAATATTATACTGAATCAAA
>JALZND010000292.1 GCA_030857845.1 Bacteroidota bacterium
TAAATCCATCAGCAAAGAAATCAGGCTTTTAGATAAGCAAATAGGCAACTTAAGCGCTCTGGTCGTGTCCTTAGAAAATGATTTGGAAAATTTAAAGAAAGAATATGCTAGCATGGTATATTCAGCTGCAAAAGCAAGCAGAGGCCATAATACACTTACTTTCATATTTTCTGCAAATACTTTTCACCAGTTCCTGATGCGCTTAAAGTACATGGAGCAGTATTCCAATGCAAGGAAAAACCAGGTGGAACTTATTGAAAAAGTAAAGGAAACCCTTTCATCCCAAAGGCAGAGCATAGAAAAAAAGCACCTAGAACAAAAGTTATTACTCACTGAGCAAATAACAGAGAACAACAACCTTAGCTCTTTAAGGGCTCAAAAAAGCAAACTTGTAAAAAACCTCGGTTTTAAAGAAGCAGAATTAAAAAAAGAGCTTGCTGATAGGAAAAGTGCTGTGGATAAACTAAACGCCCTTATTGCAGATCTTGTCAAGATAGAAATAGAAAAAACGGCAAAGGTCAATTCACCAAGCAAAATAGGACTTACGCCCGAGGCAGCAATGCTTTCAGCTTCTTTTGAAGGCAACAAGTCTAAACTATTATGGCCAGTAGCTTCAGGATTTATTTCCAACAAGTTTGGGAAACAGCCGCACCCCATCCTAAAAGGCGTAGAAGTGGATAATTTAGGGGTTGGAATCCAAACAAACAAGGGCGAAGAAGTACGGTCTGTCTTTGATGGCAAAGTCAAAGCGGTAGCTTCTGTGCCTGGCATGAACAACGTGGTTATTGTTCAACATGGAGAATACCATACCGTATATGCAAGGCTAAAAACGGTAAATGTAAAAACCGGGCAGGATGTAAAATCTAAGGAAATCCTGGGTGCCGTATATACCGACAAAGATGGGATCACAGAACTTCAATTTCAGGTTTGGAAGAATGACCAAAAACTTGACCCTCAGACATGGCTTTTCAAAAGATAATAAGGCAATCATGAACTATTAAATAAATATCATCCTTTGTATGTTATTAGGGCGAATTGTTCAGTTTATCAATTGTTCAACCAAATTATAATACATATCTTTACAACACACTTATTAAAAATTTACTTAAATAAAAACCAATGCAAACTACAATGGCATTTATAGGCGGATTAGGGGGATGGGAGATCCTACTAATCATATTGGTCCTTTTGATATTCTTTGGGGCTAAAAAAATCCCTGAATTAGCAAGGGGATTAGGCAAAGGCATAAGGGAATTTAAAGATGCTACAAAAGAAATCAAAGACGAATTAGAAGAAGGCATAAAAGATAAACCATAAAAATTGAAAGCTTACGCGTCGCTTAAGGAAATAAAGGAAGATATTGAAAAAGGAGAAACATCCTGCAAAGAACTTGTAGCATATTACCTTCACAATATAAAATCAAAAGCCCATTTAAATGTTTTTTTGGAAGTTTTTGAAGAAGAAGCAAAGGCTAGGGCGCTGGAAGTAGACAAAAAAATAAAAGAAGGCAATGCTGGTAAATTAGCAGGAATGGTCATCGGCCTGAAAGATGTACTATGCTATACAGGAAAAACATTGCAAGCCTCAAGTAAGATTTTAAGTGGCTTTGAATCTCAATTTACTGGAACCGCTGTACAAAAATTACTTGATGAGGATGCCATTATCATTGGCAGACAAAATTGCGATGAATTTGCAATGGGCTCTTCAAACGAAAATTCCGCGTTTGGGCCCGTCCTTAATGATATTGATAATGAAAGGGTTCCCGGAGGCTCTTCGGGCGGGTCTGCTGTATCAGTTCAAGCAGATATGTGCCTTGCATCATTAGGTTCCGATACCGGAGGGTCAGTGAGACAGCCGGCTGCATTTTGTGGCGTAATAGGTTTAAAACCTACTTATTCCCGGGTGTCACGCCATGGACTTATTGCTTATGCCTCTTCATTTGATATCATCGGTATATTTTCCAAAAGTATTGAAGACAATGCAATCATATTAGAAGTAATTGCCGGAAAAGATGATTTTGACAGTACAGTATCGCAGGAAGAAGTACCCGCATACTCTCAAAACCTTAATTTCAGCCCCGGTAAAAAAGTCAAAGTTGCCTATATAAAAGAAACGCTGGAAAGTGAAGGCCTAAATGTTGAAATAAAGGAGAAAACCCTTGAGAAGATAAATTTTCTAAAATCGCAAGGGCATACAGTAGATGCAGTAGAATTTCCACTTCTTGATTATGTATTGCCTACATATTATATCCTTACCACAGCAGAGGCAAGTTCCAACCTTTCCAGGTTTGATGGCGTTAAATATGGCTACAGAAGCCCAAACACCGTGGATTTGGAATCCATGTACAAAAAAAGCAGGTCAGAAGCTTTTGGTGTAGAAGTAAAAAGAAGGATTATGTTAGGAACATTTATCCTAAGCGCAAGTTATTACGATGCGTATTATACCAAAGCACAAAAAGTAAGAAGGTTAATAAAAGAAAAAACACAGCAGTTGCTGTCAGACTATGATTTTATTGTCCTTCCTACCACACCAACTACAGCCTTCAAAATCGGCGAGCACAGCAGCCACCCACTTGAAATGTATTTGGCGGATTTGTTTACAGTACAGGCATCAGTAGCTGGCATACCTGCTATATCTATACCAAATGGAACAGATAAACAAGGATTGTCCATTGGCCTGCAGATCATGGCCAATGCCTTTGAAGAATCTGAATTGTTCGCATTTTCAAAATATATTTTAAATAATAATTAAGAAAATGAAGTCAATAACTGCAAAATTATCATGTATACTTATTTTATTGTTCTGCTCGTATGGAATGAAATCCTATGCACAGGTTGATTCTGATTTAGACTTACCTGATACAGATTCTTTGACTGCGACTTACAAAATATCGTACAATTATGATTTCGTTCCGGATGCTTCTTATGAGCTTATAGAAGACAGGCTTTCATGCCTTGAAAGCAGTATCCCATTAAACTTTAATCCTAAAGTAAAATCTTTTATTGATTATTTTACAATAAGGGACCGGGAATATTCAAGGATGATCCTTCGAAGGATGGAAATATATTTTCCCATATTTGAATATTACCTTAAAAAGCACAACATGCCTGATGAATTGAAATATCTTGCTGTTGTTGAGTCTGGCCTAAACCCAAAAGCAATTTCCAGGGTAGGTGCCACAGGTCTTTGGCAGTTTATGGGGCCAACAGGGAGACAATACCATTTGAATCAGGACCAATTCATTGATGAAAGAATGGACCCGTATAAGGCTACTGAGGCCGCATGTCTCTATATGAAAGAATTGCACAGGATGTTCGATGATTGGGAACTAGCATTGGCCGCCTATAATTCCGGGCCAGGAAACGTTAGAAAAGCAATCCGAAAATCAGGTTATAAGAACGGTTTTTGGGCAATTTATGATAACCTTTTAAAGGAAACCCGCTCTTATGTGCCCCAGTTTGTTGCGGTAATCTATACCCTAAATCATAGTGCAGAGCACAACTTGTTTGTTGAACAGGAAAAAGAATTCCCAATGAGGGCCGATACAGTACATATTAATCAATCTTTAAGCCTAAAGCCTCTTGCAGAACACCTGAACCTTTGTGTGGAAGATCTTGAAAGGCTGAACCCGGAAATTAAAAGAGGTACCCTACCCGACCATATTAAGAATTACCCCCTGCGCATCCCGCAACAGAAAAAAGATTACATAGTTGCCAATAGGTCCATGATTATGGACTCAATAAGGCAATTTGGGAAAATTGAATCGGAGCTGGTTGCAAAAACCACCCCCATCCCTTCCAATAATACCACAGCCAGTGGTGGCAACAATAAAATTGTTTACAAAGTAAAATCAGGAGAGTCTCTTGGTAATATTGCTGTTAAATACAATGTAAGCCTATCCGATATTAAAAAATGGAATAACCTCTCAAATAATATAATTCGTCCTGGGCAAAACCTAACTGTTTATACAAAACAGGGCAGCATTAGTTCTTTGAACAACCAACTGGCCAACAATGATAAAAAAGAACCTATCAAAATATCTGATCCAAAAATATATCAGGTACAGCCAGGGGATACCCTTTGGGATATCAGCAAAAAACACAATAACATAAGTGTTGAGCAAATTAAAAAACTTAACAATTTAAAAGACAATAATATAAAAGTAGGGCAGAAACTTGTTGTCGGATAATTGTCCAGGGAAATCGCCTTTAACATTTAAGTATTTTAACCTTAAAATCATCATCCAAAGTTGCCCTATACCTTTTATTTGGTTTGGACAGTTTTGGAGTGTTTTCTTATCATAACAAGCACCATCTTGGCCATCAACCCATAATTCAAAGCTAAGTTTCTTTCATTTTCAAGATTCATCTTCTTTGGATATCACATCCAGCGACCAGTGCAGGTTGTTTTCAATTGCCCAGTGCTGCCTGACGGCATTGTTGATATATTTGGCACCTACAGGCAATGAACTGAAATAATACCTGTCCTGATGGGACATTTTACCTATTTTTTCGACCGTAAAACTGAAATTGTTTTTTATGATCCCTTCTTATTTTGGATGGATTGCTGCACAGCTTGTGGCTTTAGGGATTATCTTAAATGTAATTTCCGGGATCCCAGGATGAGCAAACTATCCTTCCTGCAGTTGTACTGCTTCATAGCAATATCATGATCCAGGTGCTTTTCTTTGGTGCTTTACTTTCCGCAATCATGAATACCACTAGTGCAGCAATACTTGCGCCCGCTTCTATACTTTCAGAAAATCTATAAAACAGTTTGTTGGCAAGAAATTAAATCCCGGTCAACACCTTCTGCTTCTAAGGGGTCCGGTACTTTTAATTTCAATATTCTCTACTATTTTGGCCAGCTATAGCACCAATATATATTTATTGGTAGGTGAATCTTCTGTAATCAGCCTTGTATCTTAATTTATACCTCTTATTGCCGGACTATATTGGAAACGCGCTACCAGCACAGGTGCTATATTATCCATGGTAGCAGGCCTTGCCGTTTGGCTTATTTTTGAAAATATTGAAGTTGATGTGCCCAGCTTGATTC
>JALZND010000293.1 GCA_030857845.1 Bacteroidota bacterium
CGTCATTGGCCTGTCCATTTCCTCACATTTTCTTTTGAATCCAATATCTATGGCAAGATTCTCATCTGTTCCATGGCTATCCCATCCCCAATCAAAAAGTTGGACAAAACGGACTCCTTTTTCGACCAGCTTTCTTGCAAGCAAACAATTATTGGCAAAAGAAGCTCTTCCTGGAGTGGTGCCATAAAGTTGGTGGATATAATCCGGCTCCTTGTTGATGTCCATGACCTCCGGAACCGAAATTTGCATTTTGAATGCCATTTCATATTGGGCAATTCTAGTCAGCGTTTCCGGGTCGTTGAAATCGTTATAATGCTGGTTGTTGATTTCAGAAATAGCATCAATTGATTTCTTTTTAAGTTCCCTGTCAATACCTTCAGGGTCGCTCAAAAACAAACGGGGTCACCTTCAGATCTGCATTGTACACCCTGGTAAACAGAAGGAAGAAATCCACTTCCCCAGACGCTTTTCCCGGCATCCGGTGTTTTTCCCCCGGAGGTAAGCACTACAAATCCCGGAAGATTATTATTTTCTGTACCTAAACCATAAGTAACCCATGAACCCATACTTGGCCGGCCCAAACGAGGTGAACCGGTATGTACAAATAGTTGAGCGGGTGCATGGTTGAATTGATCTGTATAAACACCTTTTAAAAAAGATACCTCATCGGCAATTTGTGAAAAATGTGGAAGATGATCAGATATATATGCACCAGAATCACCACGTTGCTTAAAATCAGCTTGCGGGCCGAGCATTAGCGGTGTTCCACGGATAAAGGCAAACTTTTTTCCTTCTAAAAGTGAAGGAGGACATTTTTTATTGTTTAGCTTTTGCAGTTCAGGTTTATAATCAAACAGCTCTAATTGAGACGGTGCACCGGCCATATGCAGATATATAATGTTTTTGGCTTTAGGTGCAAATTGAGGGGCTTTGGAAGCCATTGCATTAAGAATATTGGAAACATCTTTTTCGGTTTTTGGCGCGCAGCCTCCTCCTAACAAGGAGCCAAATGCGATCGCGCCCAATCCTGCTGCACTTTCCATTAGAAAATGCCTCCTTGATATATTTTTTAATGATTCTTTAAAAAATGGATTCTCCAAACTTTTCATCTGCAAGATATTTACTTTTAAATCTTTTTATCTTTAATAGATTATCTATGGATAATTACTCTTTTGTGAGTACTTCATCAAGGTTCAACATGGTATTTGCCACCACAGTCATAGCTGCATAATCAGGGTTTGCCTTATCTTCGGCTATTAATAATTTTCCTGCTTCTATATCTTTTAAATATTTTTTCTTGGCGTCTTCATAAAGTCTTACCAGCACATCGAGTTTTTTTTCAGGAATATCTTTTACCAAAATGATCTTATATCCCTTCGCTATCTGATCTTTTGGAGTAAGTTCATCTTTCATCATCTTTTTTGCAAGATGTCTTGCAGCTACAACATATGAAGAATCGTTAAGTGTAACCAAGGCCTGTAAGGGGGTATTAGTTCGAATCCTGCGGCTTACACATACTTCCCTGCTGGAACCGTCAAACATCATCATAGACGGGTAAGGGCTAGTCCTTTTTATAAAGGTATAAACAGCCCTTCTGTGTTGATCTTCCCCTTCACTCGTTTTCCAATACTCACCACTCCAGACAGAGTTCCAAATGCCTTCAGGCTGGTAGGGCATCACACTCGGGCCAAACATTTTATTACTGAGCAGACCACTTACTGCCAATGACTGATCTTTAATCTGTTCGGATGTTAAACGTACTCTTGGCCCTCTGGACAACAAGCGATTAGCAGGGTCTTTTTCTAATATGTCATTGCTCACCCTCGAATCCTGACGGTATGCTGCTGAGCTTACTATTTCTTTTAGCAGCTTCTTCATGCTCCAATTGTAATCGTTCATAAATTGGAGGGCAAGATAATCCAGCAGTTCCTGATGAGTTGGTTGTGTAGCCTGAGTACCTAAATCTTCCAGTGTTTCCACAATACCAGTTCCAAAAATTTGCTCCCAGAAACGGTTTACCATAGTACGGGCAGTTAATGGGTTGTCCTTTTGTAACAGCCAATGGGCAAACCCCAATCGGTTTTTAGGTTTATCCTCAGGGAATGCATTTAAAGAAGCTGGCACACCTGGTGTTACTTCTTCTCCATGCACCATCCAGTTGCCCCGGTCAAAAACATAAGTTTTGCGATGTTGTTCTTTCTCATTTTCAATAAGTACCGGAGTGTTATCGGTAGTAACATTTAATAATGAAATAAAATATTGTTGAACATCAATATGGCCAGGATCACCTTTCCCCGGTAGCGATTTCTGAAAAGCAAACCATTCTATTGCACAAACAGATTGGTCTTTTTTTATTTTTGGATGGCTAAACACAAAGAACAAGTCGTGGGTCCCTTGAGTTGGTTTTAATGGAATAAAAACAGCTTTTCTTCCTTGGGTTTTTTCCAGCTTTGCTATGGCTATAACTTCCCCTTTCAGGCTTCCTTTTCTTACTTCAAACGATCCGCCATGCACATCCATCCAGTAGTTGACAATTAGGTATTCTTTTCCATCCAGCTTAATTTGAGGAAGCCTTGCACTTCCCCCGGGCCTGACGCCCAGCCATTTTGTGTCTATTAATTCCCCATCAATAAACTCATCAAGAGAATGTGGATGATATTTAGGTTCAAGCGTTTTTAGAAAACGTGCTACTTTTTTTTCTTCATCAGGGCCTTCATGGTCTTTTACCCATTCCTTTATGGCCGTGAGTTTTTTTTCATCTTCTTCTTTAAAGATCCTTAAATTGGGATGTTCCCCTTCTGTATCTTCATCTCTTGTATTGTTAAAAATGGCCAAAGAAGTATAAAAATCTTCATGCAAGAAGGGGTCATAGGGATGGGTATGGCATTGTACACACGACATAGTTGTGCTTTGCCAGACTTCCCATGTTGTGTTTACACGGTCAATTGTGGCGGCCACTCTATATTCTTCATCTTCGGTACCACCTTCATCGTTGTTCATGGTGTTTCTGTGAAAAGCAGTAGCCAACAACTGTTCATCGGTTGGGTCTGGCAGCAGATCACCTGCAAGCTGTTCTATGGTAAATTGGTCAAATGACAAATCTTTATTGAAAGCATTGATTACATAATCGCGATAACGCCAGATGTTTCGTCCAACATCCCTTTCATAACCTTTAGTATCAGCAAACCGGGCAAGGTCAAGCCACCAAGAAGCCCATTTCTCACCGTAATGTGGAGAAGCAAGCAGTTCATCAACAATCTTCTCATAAGCATCGGGACTATCATCATTAAAAAACTTTTCAGCTTGTTCGGGTGTGGGTGGCAAACCAATCAAGTCGAGGTAAACCCTTCTCAGAAGCGTGGCTTTATCGGCTTGGGCAGCAGGTACAATATTTTCTTTTTCAAGTTTATCAAGGATAAAATGATCAATATCATTTATTGCCCACTCTTTTTTAGAAGCTCCGGAATACAGTGTTTTAGGTTTGGGTACTTCTGCTTTTTTGGGTGAAACATAAGCCCAATGGTTACCCCATTCTGCTCCCTGGTCGATCCATTTTGTCAATATCCTGATTTCCTCATCTGATAAAGCTGGCTCTTTGTAAGGCATGCGTTCATCCGGATCTTTACTGGTAATCCTTCTGATCATTTCACTATGTTTCGCATTTCCCGGAATGATGGATGGCATTCCAGATTCGGTAGTGTCTATTGCTTCATGCCTGAACAAAAGACTAAATTCAGCACTCCTTTTTACTCCACCATGACAACTGATGCATCTTTTGTTCAGAATAGGTTTTACATCAGCACTGAAATCAATTTTTTCTTCCTGGCAACTTAAGAAAACAAAAAGAAGAATAAAAAGAGAAAAGCTAAACTTTATTTTTAACATAAAAATAAATATACGATCACTAACAAAATAAATCAATTGAATAATTAAAGATACTTCATAATTTTTAATTATTCTGTAAATTATCAATATTATATAATTTACTCCTTATATTATATGGATTTTTTAATTAACAAAAATAAATTAAATATCATCCCTCAATCTAAATTAAAAATTGATGTAAAATCTCTCCTTAGATTATGAATTACTTTTTATTCTGTTATTGATTCATCTTTTTTTGCTGCAGGTTTTCTTGATCTTGATGTAGTACTTGAAGCAGTTCTTTTGGGTGCATTTGAGGCGGTTTCTGAAGATGTTGGGTTTGAAACAATTTCTTTTTTCTCTAGTTCAATGCCATTTTCCTTAGATAGATCATGAAGTTTAAAAGCTACTAAAATAGAATATTTTTTTTCCTGAAGCTTCAGCAGCGCTTTCTCTTCTTTTTTAAATCTTTTTGAAGTTTTGTTATAGCTTTATTATGTTTTTTTATTTCTTTTTCTGCTTATTTTAACCTGGCCTGCTCCTTTTTCAATTCTTTCTTTCCAGATTTTACTTGTTTTTTAGAAGGCTCACTTTTATCTTTCTTACCCATGATAGCTATAATTTTCTATATTAATTAAATTTTTGTAAGATACAGCGTTGTAAAGAATATAAAAATGAGGCAATATTATGAAATCATTAATTTTAATTATTTAATATCAAATATCAAAGGGTTAACTTTCGAAGATGATATAATTAAGATGTGAGATTAAATCCACCTATTCTAATGGCTTAAAATTTAAAAATTAAAATCCCTTTTTAAAATTTGGAACATATATTTCAATTGATCGGCAGGTTTCACCCACTTGTAGTACACCTACCGATAGGCATAATTTTTCTTGCTGTTGCTTTGGAATTTCTTGCCCTGAAGAGGAAGTTTTCATTTATAGTCCCTGTTCTTCCCCTTATCTGGGGGGCAGGATTTGCAGGTGCAGTAATAGCGTGTATAGCAGGTTGGTTTTTACAACTAAGTGGTGAGTATGAAGAAAGTGCAGTGTTTTTTCATCAAAATTTTGGTATTGCACTTGCTATAATTACGGGAATATTGTTTTACCTCAAAGTTAAAAACAACCATAATAAAATACACTTTCCAGTTGCCATCGGTACAGGAGTATTGCTTGGCCTTACCG
>JALZND010000294.1 GCA_030857845.1 Bacteroidota bacterium
AATCTACCTCGTTGATATTGAGAACCTTGAAAAATTGATAGATGAAAGTGTAAAATAAAGAAGTTCATTATCTTATTAACCTAAGTGCGGGTTAATTATTCCCTTATTAATATAAGCACAATTGATTGGTATGGTTCCATTCTACCAATGTTAATTGAAAAATGGACTCATTAATCTTAAGTTATTTAAATAATTAAGCTTTACATTCCCCAAAAACCATAATTATTGTAATGCTTTTTTAATAACCAATGCTTCTTCCGGTGAAAATTGAAGTTTTAAAGCTGCTTCGTGCCCTGTTGGTGACATTTTTTTCCATGTCCTGCTGATAATTTCTACCAGTTTTTCCTCTTCATGCTTTTTTACAAAATCTTTAAAATAATAATCCAGGAATACAAGGCATATAACATCTTCCAGAAGCTGTACCTCCGGGTCTGCCTTTAGTTTTTCCTTCAATAAAAGCGTCTTTACGCGATTTATTGTGTGTTGGTCATAACCTACCTCCTGAAGTATAGCACCTGCAGTATCAGAATGGTATTTTTTAAGGGTAGTCCGCCATAAATGGTACCCTTTCCTGTCCATTGGGTACCGTTCCCTTGGAATTTTCCAGCGATGAATATGCTGGCAACGCGCTGCTAGCCGCAGCACTTCTGATGCATCAGGTGTAAGCCTTTCAAGCCACTCAGTCATCCTCAATGCATAAAGCAGCTCTTTAGGGTATTCTTTCCCATCATGGACTTCCAGATGTGGGTCTTCAGAATTTGCTGCGTCAAATAATGTTATGGCTGCTTTAAATTTATCAGTGATGGTTTCCATAAGCTCTTAAAAATATAGTAATGCAGCTATAAAATTAAATAAAATTTCGCCACACACTTCTAAAATTTACATTTTCTTTAAGAACTGATATAAAATTTATGCCTTTCTTTCATTGTTGATTCTATTTATTTCAAATTTTTAATGTTAATGGTTAAAAAATTATCAATAATTTAAATAAAAACAGGTCATAAATTAATAACATGTTTAAAAAAGATCTTATAATATTAAAATAATATATTATTTTATAAAAACAAGTTTAAATATTAACCTATATTTTCAATAATCGTTTTAATTACTCATATTTGTAATGAATAATGAGGGTAATTCAATTAAAATTTAAAATTTTAACTCGATTTTCCCTTATTTTTAACCAAGTTAGAAAATAAGTCAATTGATTTTGAAGTAATTGTCAACTGCCAAATTTAATTTCATGAAAAAACTAATAGTAATAGGTAATGGAATGGTCGGTTTTAAATTTTGTGAAAAACTTATTGCAAAAAATGGAAGCTCTGATTATTCCATAACAGTTTTTGGTGAAGAACCAAGAGTGGCTTATGACAGAGTGCACCTTAGCGAGTATTTTAGTGGTAAGACTGCCGACGATCTTTCTATGGCTCCCATGTCATGGTATGTTGAAAATAATATAGACCTAAAAATATGTGAATTAATAGTTGGGATAGACAGGAAAGAAAAATGCGTATTTACAAGAAAAGGTGAAAAATATCGCTACGATAAACTAGTAATCGCTACAGGCTCCAGTGCATTTGTGCCCCCAGTGAAAGGTGTAGAAAAGGATGGTGTATTTGTGTACCGCACCATTGAAGACCTGGAGGCAATGGTTGGATATGCCACCAAAGCAAAAACGGCTGCAGTGATTGGAGGTGGTTTATTAGGCCTTGAAGCAGCAAAGGCACTTCTTGACCTAAAGCTTAAGACACATGTAATAGAGTTTGCTTCCCGGCTTATGCCCCGTCAATTGGACGAAGCCGGATCTGAAATATTAAAGTCAAAACTTGAGAAGCTAAATATTTCCATTCATCTCAATAAAAACACTTCACTTATAAGGGGCAACGGCAAAATTTCAGGTTTGGATTTTGTTGATGGCCATTCTTTGGATGTGGACATGGTTGTAATTTCAGCTGGCATAAAGCCTCGGGATGAGCTTGCCATCCTTTCGGGATTAGAAATAGGGCCCCGTGGGGGAATAGTTGTGAACGACTCTATGCAAACTAACGACCCTGATATTTTTGCAATAGGGGAAGTAGCCCTGCACCAGGGAATGATCTATGGGCTTGTGGCACCAGGGTACGAAATGGCCGATGTTGTTGCTGAATTGTTGACAGGAGGAAAAAAAGATTTTATGCCTTACGACATGTCTACAAAATTAAAATTGATAGGCATAGATGTTGGCAGCTTTGGAGATCCTTTCTGCGTAGGGCAAAAGGTCAATACTATTGTGTTTGAAGATAAACTTGCGGGAATATATAAAAAAGTAAATATTTCCGACGATGGCAAAAAATTGCTTGGGGGAATATTGGTAGGTGACGCCGCAAGCTATAACATGTTATTGCAAATTGTAAAAAATGGGATGGCCCTGCCACCAAATCCTGAAGACCTGATCCTTGGGGCAAGAGGAGGGTCAGATGAAGGTGCAGCGGCAGGAATAGCGAGCCTGCCTGCAACAGCAATGATATGTTCATGTGAAAATGTTTCTAAAGGGGATATTTGTGAGGCAATTATTTCACAGAACCTTACAGAAGTGGCAGCAATAAAAAAATGTACCAAGGCCGGGACCGGATGCGGTGGATGTATGCCAATGGTTGGGGATATATTGACTGATACCTTAAAGTCGCAAGGAAAATCTGTTAAAAAAGTCTTGTGCGAACATTTTGATTTTTCAAGGCAGGAACTTTATGATATAATAAAGTTAGGTGAAATCAGGGATTATGACTCATTGCTTGATCAATATGGGAAAGGTGATGGCTGTGAAACCTGCAAGCCAGCCGCTGCATCGATGTTTGCCAGTATTTGGAACGAGATGATACTCAAACAAGCGCCCATCCAGGATACAAACGATAAATTTTTGGCAAATATCCAAAAAGGAGGCACTTATTCCGTCATTCCTAGAATACCGGGCGGTGAAATTACTGCTGAAAAATTAATTGTATTGGGAGAAGTAGCCAAAAAATACGACCTCTACTGCAAAATTACCGGCGGCCAGAGAATAGACCTTTTAGGTGCCCGGGTAGACCAACTACCTGATATCTGGGAGGATCTTATAAATGCAGGGTTTGAAAGTGGTCATGCTTATGGAAAAGCTTTAAGGACCGTAAAAAGTTGTGTAGGATCTACATGGTGCCGGTATGGATTGCATGATTCTGTATCATTTGCAATTGAAATAGAAGAACGTTATAGAGGATTAAGGGCGCCGCATAAATTAAAAGGTGCCGTGTCTGGATGTATCCGCGAATGCGCAGAAGCACAATCGAAAGATTTTGGGATAATTGCTACTGAAAAAGGTTGGAACCTTTATGTATGCGGGAATGGTGGTGCAAAACCGCAACATGCTGTTTTACTGGCTGGGGATGTTGATAAAGAAACCTGCATTAAATATATCGATAGGTTCTTGATGTTCTATATTAAAACTGCAGAACCTCTTAACAGGACAGCAACCTGGCTCAACAAAATGGAAGGTGGAATAAAATATCTTAAGGAAGTGGTAGTGCAAGATTCGTTGGGAATTGGTGCGCAACTTGAAAGGGAAATGGAGTTCATGATAGAAACCTATAGTTGCGAATGGAAAGAAGTGGTGAATAACCCAGAATTGAGAAAGAGGTTCAACCACTTTGTCAATACCAATGAACCTGATGAAAACATTAAGTTTAGAGGTGAAAGAGGTCAAAAAGTACCTGTAGGTTGGTCATAAGTGTAAGGAGGTTGATAAATATATACAGAATATTTGGCATCAATATTTGAAGGTTTATGCAATGCCCCATATTCATTAATATATATACCTCTTTTCATTAAAAAATTAAAGTCAATTTAAATTATAGTAAATATGATTCAAGTTCAAGACCATTCAATAGAAAATAAATTATGGTATAAGGCTGCTAGGGTAGAAGATTTTCCTGAAAATGGAGGTGCTTGTGTTAAGGTAAATAATACACAAATAGCAGTTTTTTATTTTAAAAAAAGGAATGCATGGTATGCTTGTCAAAATCTATGCCCCCATAAAAAAGAAATGATCCTTGCCCGAGGTATTGTTGGTGATAGTTGTGGGGAACCAAAAGTTGCGTGCCCATACCATAAGAAATCGTTTTCCCTGGTTTCGGGTGAAAACCTCAATGGCGAAGATTATCAGATACAAACTTATCCTGTAAAAATTGAAGACGGGTATGTTTATCTGGGCATATAGTTAAAATTTAAAATTAATTATTACAGTAATAATCTATGTCATATATGGTGAGGGTTAGCTAGTATGGGAGAGGGGATGGTTAAAAATCTTTTTAAAGCAATCGAAAAGGATAAACACCTGGGACAGGGAGGAACATATGATGTATCAAAATTTATCAACATGGAAGATATCACTAAAAATAAAATAAGCCTTAGGGTAGGAAAGTCAATGGCAGTATTGATTTTAAAACCTGAAAATATTGAATTGATCAAAGAGGGCAAATTCCCTTTTCAAAGTTGTTTTAGCCAGGCTTCTGGTGCAGGGATGCTGGCCTCCAAAAATACAGGGTCCATGTTGCCGCGGTGCCATGGAGCCACAATAGATGAATGCAGGATCACGTACGAAATCATGGAGAAGGACAAAGTATATGAAGGTTTGGAAAAAATTGCAGGAATGACAGGCATCATCATCTATGGTGAAGGAAAATCTATTGGGAGGTCCAATATCGTGATGGAGATGATGACGGCTGTATCTGTTACCGCCCTTTCTCTTTTTGACATACTGCAAAACCTGGATGAGGAAACTGAGATTTATTGTATTAAATCACTCGATAGGAACATCGAAAAGAAGAACAAGAAAAAGTATAAATCCGCCATCCTAGTTTGTTCTGACGAAGTTTATATTGGAAATAAAAAAAGCAATGCTCTAAATACTATTAAAGAATTATTGGTGCACCACAAAGCTGATGTGGTAGATTCCCAGCTTGTACCAGCAAACCGAACGATTATTCAGGGTAAAATCCTGGACTGGGTGGCACAAGGCATACCTTATATTT
>JALZND010000295.1 GCA_030857845.1 Bacteroidota bacterium
TACATACACTACGCTGTTGAAGATATAGGCACCTGAAGCAATAGCTACCACCAGGAATGCGTATGCAATAAAAGAAGTCCGGGAGTTTAATTTGCTTTTGGCCCTTTTTAAGCGGCTTGTAAACGAATTCTCGACACCCCTGCTATAGGAAATACTAAAGAAAAGTATCAGAAAGATGCCCACCCAGGACCAGTAAAGATTGAACCATAATAATGGTTCTGCAAAATGGCCCAGTCCATTCATGGCCGACCATTTAAATTCCGGCTTATAGGTATATAAAAAAAGGTTAAAGTCAAAATTTGCAAAATTCCTCAGCACAATCAGTACAAGCCAGACTCCCACACTTACCGCATGCCCTGCAAACTTACTGTTCGCTACCAGGTGGATAGCGAATACCAGCATAACCATTTGCAGGTAATCTGGTAACGCAATCAAATAACTGTCTATAAGATAGACCTTCAGATCATAGTTAAAATAACCTTTAAGGGTTTGTACTATTATACCTACAACAATGGGAATAGTAGTTAGAATAAGGCAAACAGCCACCATGCCCATAAATTTTGAGGCTATTACTACGCCGTCCTTAACCGGGAAAGTATCTGTAATCAATGCAAAACCTGTAGATCTATCTCTGTGAAGCGCTTCACCAGTAAAAAATACCAGAATAATAAAGACGAAGGTACTGTAGTCAAATCCTTTATACTCCATTAAAAGGTGAGTGGCAGGTAAACTACTTACACCAAAGTAGGTATTTCCAATCCAAAAATCCACCACCAATAAGATAATACCGCCCAAAAGAATAGACCTGAAATAGACATCTTTAGTAATATTCTGAACCTCTACTTTGCTAAGCGCCTTGAAACTTTCCCATTGATACTTGCCTGAGAAATTGGATAAAATCCTTCTGCCTGCTTCGTGCAATAATGCCGGTCCGGTCGTCTCTTTTTTCACTTTCCCGGTACTGGTTCTAAAGAAATAGGCAAAGCTAAAGCGAAAATAGGCTGCAGCAAAGAATAAAAGCCCCACCATAACCCATAGAATGCGGTTCAGCAGGAGCATTCCTGAAACATCAACTAGACTATTATTTTGTTCGAAAGGTGTAAGGTACCGTACCTGAAGATCAAAGGAGTTAAGGGCAAAAGGATCCAGCAGTTGTACGAGATTTTTGTTTTCGATGTCCTGAGAAAAGAAATTGGCTAGCAAATAGCCAATGAAGATTACGATTCCGCCGGAGTAAATGGACTTGATGTTTCGGGTAAAGATGATCAATGCAAAAAACAAGCACCCAGACATCCATAAATTAGGTATAACCAAGGTAAGCCATGGGTGCAGATAATTTATGAGAACATTGGGGCCATAGCGGGCAGCATCTGTCCAACCGGTAGCAGGTACAATGATACTCCCCAGGTAAATGCCCAGCATAGCACCGGCAGAAATAAATACCAGCGTTACAAAAGAGCCCCAGAAACGCCCCATAAAATACGCTGTTTTACTAACCGGATAGCTGAAAATAAAGGTGCCAGTTTTGTGTTCCAGATCGCGGTAAATAGGAACACCCATTACTGCGGAGGCCAGCAGAATGCCAAATATGGATATAAGTATTTGAATCTCTGCTATGATTTTGGGAGAATTATGAAAAACCTTTTCAGAGGCCGGCGTGCTTCCAGAGCCAATCAGGATCAGGGCTACAGTAGCTTTGCCTGCGGTGTGTGTTTCAAAAATGTTTTGTGGAATGTTTCAAGGCCAAACTTATTTTGCTTTTGCACCTTTGTGCCAGATTCCATTTTTCTGCTAATGGATTACTATAGTTCAATTTCTGTTCAAACTTTGGCCAACTGTCCATTAAGATTGCAAGAGGGCCTCTTTGCCATATCTTAAATTTCCTTTTTTTTTCATCTACTTTAAAGTGAGAAAGAACAGCAAGATGATTGCCCTTTAGGCCCTTTACAATTTCATGGGCTGTAGCTTTATTAAACTGGCGTGCGGCATTTCTTTGCCATTCATTTTTAACTTTTCCCATAGAATATGAATATGGTTGGGCATAATAACAAAGCCATAAACAGCAATAAGCCCCTTGGATACAAGAAAATTAAGTGTTTCAAGAACTAAATTTTTATACTTATCTTGTTTAAATAAAGCCTTTCAGTCTTTTATAGTACCGATCCAAAAATATACATCTTCAAAGTTCATCCTTGGATTTCGAATCACATTAAAAATATTGGGATTAGTCATTTACAATCTTTTATGTTAAAATAAAAGTTTTAATGATTTTGAAGATTATCTATTGAATATTATTGTGATCCTCCAATTACGACAATAGCTCTCATCTTAAATACTTAAATCAAAAGAGCCCTCCATAAGACGGCTCTTTCATTAAGTTTAAAAGGTGAATTACTTCATTTTTTTCATCAGTTCTAAAGCATCCGATTTGATGCTGTCATTTAAAAAGTTTTTGGAAATGTGATCGATCTTGCTTTTGAAGTTCTTCTCCATTTTCATTGCGGATGCGGATCGCATCGCAAACTTAACCACCGAAGGATCATTGTCTTCAAAGGATCGCCGTAGAATCGCTTCGGCAATTTTAGGTTCCCTCTTCTGTGCTCCATATGCGGCAGCAATCCGGACGGGAGCAATCCCCCGATCAGCAGCTACTTTAAGGATTTCATCAGCTCCATTTCCGGAGATATAGCCCACGAGGTAGGCAGCTTTGATGGATAGATTTTCATCATTTCCTTCGATCAATTCGGAAAGTAAGGGTAATGCTTCCTCTCCGAATTTCTTTGCACCAGCCGGATAGTCCAACTCATCCTGTCTCAAAAAGGCGAGCAGTTCCTGTGGATCAAATTCCGACGTTTTCTTTCTTGCTTGTGACATATTTTTGAGTTTAAAGTGGAATGGTAAGATTGGAATTGCGCATAGTAGTAGATTCTCCAGAAGTCAAATCCGGGGGCGGATTGGTAATATTAGATGTTCCGTTTCCAGTCATCAGACGATTGCTATCATTCACATGGTGGATACCCAACACATGGCCAAACTCATGACCCAATGTCCAGCGACTGGCAGATCGTACCACTACGCATCCTGGACGACCTGATGGATGTGCCGCACAGCCATTATAGCCAGGCACGGTACTTCGGACAAAATAGACCACCACATCATTTGATCCGACGAAGTTTCTGTTTCCAAATAATGTGGTCTGCTCCGAGGAGACAGAACCCATCGTACAGCCTCCCACATCCACGTCATTAAGGGTAGGGATGTTGAGACTCTCCGTTGAAGCACAATCAACCCGTACTCCAGCTACCGCATAGACTTCCTGCATCGCCGCAAACTGCTCATTGATGGTAAATCGGGTAGGAGTTTCGAGGATTTTCACATGCACTCTAATTCGCTCCCGAAGTACCCGAACTCCTGCTGTAGAGGACCAGTAAATACTTCCTCTTTGAAAATGAGATATTCTGGCATCACCTCCAAATACAATGAGTTCATCAGAGATGGGATAGCCCAGAACACTTTTTTCCCATCCAAGAGACGACCAATGTGCTCGAATCGCCCCATGAACCTCATGGGCTCCAGTGCTTGGACTCCAATAGATACTTCCACCTTGGAAATGATTGTATCTACCTACACCATCCGGACAGGTAGATTCATTAGTCAGTGGATAGCGGAGGAAACTTCGCTCCCAGCCTAAACTGGCATACTTGCCTCGGATTGCTCCGTGAACCTCCCAAGCACCACTGCTCGGACTCCAATATATACTGCCACCCTGAAAATGGTTGAACCGCCCGATTTTGTCCGGAGTAGTCGTTTCATCTGTTTTTGGATAACCTAAAAAACTTCGTTCCCAACCTAAAGAGGCCCAACGGGCTCGAATCAATCCATGTACTTCATATGCACCTGTGGCAGGATGATAATAGATGGAACCGTTGACATAATGTTGGAATTCGCCCACCCCATCAGGACATTTTTTGATGGTTGTGGTGTTGGTTCCCAGCCAACCTGAGGAGCCTCCCAAAGCCCAGTATTTTTGCGTAATGGGATGCCATTTGATCATTTTGATCGCTTCAACTGTTTTGAGATTCAAATCCTTCTCAAGGACAAGTTCAGGATCAATCCTAAATTTTGACATATTGTAAAAATGTTTAAGTGACTAAGCGTAAGGACATTATTTTAATCATGAATAAATAAAAAAAATAATATTATAATTAGATTTAGAATAATCTAATAGTAAATAAGATTTATCCCAAAGGTACCTTTGTTTAGCATTAAAGTATAGTACAAACACGACATCTATAAGGACAGAAAGCAAATTAGAAAGTGACGAAAAATATATCTGCGGGATTAATATATATAAGTTCGATCTATTGTTTGATAATATCCCATACTTATTAAGGTATCAACTTATGGAACTTCGCTGACTTGATGATAAATTCTTCTGTCAAAATACCAGGATTAAAGTTAGCAAATGATTTTAAATCACGTATAAATGCATGTGATCATAATAACCGAAGCGGTGGGCTATTTCCAGACAGGATACATCAGGGTTAATCTCTTTAAACTTGTAGGCCTTCGAAAATCTAATAAGCCTATGAATCGCCACTTTTGGGAAGGTGGTGTTAGCGATAATTCTTTTTCTTCAATACCCCATTCCTTCCATAAGTCGTGGCTATAAAGTGTCAGGTTATAATTTGTTTGCTGAGTAAATTGAATGCATTGGTTGCAGAAAGAATTTTCCAATCTTTTTTTTGTCGTTGCATAACTATCGTCAAATATCCCGACTGCACCGGACCTTTTTTTCTCCGAATTTAAAAACAAGACCATCCCACACGCTATAAACGATAGCGAAATCTTTAGACACAAAATTAATAACGGGTGGTTCTATTTTGGTTATAGTAGAACTATCAATGATAATACCCCATACTTATGAAGTTATCAACTTATGGAACTTCGCTGACTTGATGATAAATTCTTCTGTCAAACTACCAGGGTTAAAGTTAGCAAATGATTTTAAATCACGTATAAAATGCATGTGGTC
>JALZND010000296.1:0-792 GCA_030857845.1 Bacteroidota bacterium
GATGGGATTTCAAAGGCTGTACAAGAACTAACGGCAAAAAGAGAAGTAGTTTTTGCAGGAACATATCCCGGTGGCACACATGATACCTGGCTGCGATATTGGTTGGCAGCTTCGGGAGTAGATCAGAATAAGGTTAAAGTAATCACTATCCCTCCGCCACAAATGGTAGCCAACATGAAAGTTGGCAATATGGATGGGTTTTGTGTTGGAGAACCTTGGAACCAGATTGCAGTGAAACAAGGCATAGGTTTTACCCAAGTTGCCAGCCAGGATATCTGGAAGAACCATCCGGAAAAAGCTTTGGTAGTAAATAAGGAATTCAGTACAAAAAGAAGGGAAGATTTAAAAAAAGTAATGAAGGCAGTAATGGAAGCTTGTATATGGCTTGACGACATGAACAACAAAGCAGAAGCAGCCGAAATAATAGGAAGGGCATCTTATGTAAATGCCCCTGCTGCAGAAATTGAAACCCGAATGAAAGGGAATTACGACCTCGGCTGTGAATATGGTTCATTTACATACAACGATGGCTATATGAAATTTCACCGCAACGGTGAGACCAACTTTCCAAGGAAATCTTATGGCATCTGGTATATGGCTCAATATGTTAGGTTTGGTTATTTAAAAGAAGCGCCGGATTATAAATCTGTTGCTGAAAAACTAATCATGCAGGATCTTTACAAAGAAGTTGCCACAGCGATGAAAGTAAAAATACCGGCAGACGATATGAAGCCTTTTGCTTTGGATATTGACAAGGTAAAATTTGATCCAAACAATCCGACAGAATATCTG
>JALZND010000296.1:802-5015 GCA_030857845.1 Bacteroidota bacterium
TTGCCACAGAAATGGGCATAGCCATTCCTAATGATGATATGAAACCATTCACCATCGATTTGGACCAACAAACTTTTGATCCCAATTTCCCTGAAGATGCTTTAGCCAAAAAATAACCTTAAAAATTTAATCATGGAAACTAATCATACTACAATAACCATGGGCTCCATGTCAGGTCCAGGCACAAATGAAAGCATAAAATCTTCTGGAAGAAATAGCTTCCTATGGCACAATGGACTAAAACTCCTAAAAACAATAGGTTCATCGATTATGAAAACCCTGATATCATTGGGCTATACCCTTTGCGGAATCTTGATATTACTTGCAATATGGCAGCTAGCCAGTCTTTCATCTACAGATTTCCCGGGCCCTATTGTAACACTTAAAGTTATGGGAGAAATGTTGGCTGATCCCTTTTATATATATGGTCCCAATGATATGGGAATTGGACTTCAGCTTTGGAGCTCCTTGATAAGGGTATTTGCAGGTTTTGCTTTAGGAAGCCTTGTTGCTATTCCAATAGGGATGCTTATGGGAGCAAACCCATATTTCAAGAAAGTTTTTGACCCCGTGGTCCAGATCTTAAAACCTGTCTCACCACTTGCATGGTTCCCAATTGGCCTGGTGGCTTTTCAATCTACTGGAACGGCTACTATATTTATAATTTTCATTACTTCTTTATGGCCCACTTTGATCAATACAGCTTTTGGGGTAGGCTCAATACCTGAAGACCATAAAAACGTAGCAAAAGCTTTCGGCTTTTCAAAGTGGAAATACATTACAAAAGTTGTGGTACCTTATAGCCTTCCCCATATAATAACGGGTTTACGCTTGAGCATCGGCGTTGCCTGGTTGGTGATTGTGGCAGGCGAAATGCTTTCAGGAGGTTCAGGCATCGGGTTTTTTGTTTGGGACAGCTGGAACTCATTAAGTTTGGAAAAAGTGATTGTGGCAATACTTATCATTGGAATAGTGGGCCTTTTATTAGACAGGCTATTCTCCCTTCTTGAAAATAAAGTTTCCTATAAACTTTAAAATCCTATTTATAACTAATTGAGAAAAAATATGAGCTATTTAGAAATAAATGATTTGGAAATATCTTTCAAAACACATAAAGGAAAATTTGTAGCTGTAAAAGATATCAACCTTAATATCAATAAAGGAGAAATAATATCAATTATTGGCCATTCAGGGTGTGGGAAATCTACTATCATGAATGCTGTTGGTGGTATGTTGGCCCCTTCCAAAGGTACCGTAATACTGGATGGTAAAACAATAAAAGGACCTGGTCCTGACAGAGGTATAGTTTTTCAAAATTATTCGCTGCTGCCCTGGTTCAGTGTTTATCAAAATATTTATCAGGCTGTAGATGCGGCTTTAACCGATAAAACCAAAGCCGAAAAGGTAATGCTGGTGGAAAAGTTCATCAGGATGGTAAACCTGTGGGACCATAAAGACAAACTTCCCAGTGAGATATCTGGTGGCATGAAACAGCGGGTTGCAATTGCAAGGGCATTTGCAATAGATCCTGATGTCCTTTTACTGGATGAGCCTTTTGGTGCTTTGGATGCCTTAACCAAAGCATCTTTACATATTGAACTATTGAAAATTTGGAACCTTACCCATCGCAGTAAAACAATCATCATGGTAACACATGACATTGAAGAAGCCGTGTTTCTTTCAGATAAAATTATAGTGATGAATAATGGCCCTGCATCAACAATAAGGGAAATAGAAGAGGTGCACCTACCCAGGCCCAGGAACAAAAAAACTACTGTTAATTTACCAGAATATATAAGGATCAGGGAAAGATTACTAAGCCTACTGATGGATAAAGTGGCCATTGAAGAAGATGAATTTTATAACAACAAAGAAGAAGAAGCGGCTTAAAAAGCTAACATTATAAACCAGGTAATCAATATACCTGGTTTATTTATATTGAAATACAAATAATTCTTAAGTTACCTTAATTAATAATGTGGATTTCTTAGCTGGTCCATAAATAGGATCTTATTCACCAGCACACTTTCTTCTTATTTTCTTTTTTTTTGAAACCTTCTTTGCAAAAATCAGTATATAGCTACAGTCAGGAATGATTCCTGTAGTAAAATTTTTTTATCTTTTATACCAAAGCTATGAATATCTTAAAAAACAAAATCAAATCATTTTTTTCAGTGTTATTAATGGTGTTTGCCTTAGCATCTTTTACTAGCTGCACAAATACTGCAAGAGGTGTAGAAAGAGACACTGATCGCAATATGGACCAAGCTGAAGATGCAGTAGAAGAAGCTGGGGATGATATCGAAGAAGCTACTGACGATCTAGACGATTAGTCTTATCAAGAAAATTAGATACTTAAAACTCACCAACTTTTAGAAGTTGGTGAGTTTTTTTTTACCATATCTGATACAAAAACATAGCAGTGTTTAGAAAGCAATAAGGTTCTGTACATCCCCTTTACAATTAAAAATTATTTTAATAAATTTAAAGCTTGTTCATTAAACACCCCTTTGTATGAAATTTTTTGTACCACTTTATTTTTTATCAATTATTACAACAATGGCTTTTTCTCAAACTTTTGACGAACCGGTTGCTGCTACCCAAGTCAGAACATCTAATGGTGTTGTTGAAGGCATAAAAGAAAATAGCGGAATAATTTCATTTAAAGGGATACCCTTTGCCGCCCCACCGGTAGGTAACCTTCGATGGAAGGAAACTCAGCCTGTAAAAAATTGGAGTGGTGTGCTAAAAGCTAACAAATTTGGCCCTCGTGCCATGCAAAAGGCTATATTTGGAGATATGAATTTTCGGTCGAATGGAATGAGCGAAGATTGCTTATACTTGAATGTATGGACGCCAGAAATATCAGGAAACGAAAAATTACCCGTACTGGTATATTTTTACGGAGGTGGCTTCATGGCAGGAGATGGATCAGAGCCCAGATATGATGGTGAAAGTATGGCCACAAAAGGAATTTTGTCTGTAACTATGAATTATAGATTAGGGGCTTTTGGGTTTATGGCACATCCTGAGCTTTCCGAAGAATCTAAATTTTCTGCATCCGGAAATTATGGCCTGTTAGACCAATATGCAGCACTAGAATGGGTTATACAAAATATATCAGCTTTTGGTGGAGACCCTTCAAAAGTTACTATAGCCGGTGAATCGGCAGGTTCATATTCAGTAAGTGCACAAATGGCTTCTCCATTGTCCAAAGGCTTAATTGCTGGGGCAATTGGACAAAGTGGATCCTTGCTTTCTTTAAACCCGCCTTTATCTTTAAAACAGTCTGAAGCGTTAGGAGTTCAATTTTCTGACCTTGTTGAAGCTGAAAACCTATCAGCTTTAAGGGCCATGCCCGCTGAGCAAATATTAGAAGCTACCGCAATGCCTCAATGCCCAACTTTTTCTGCCATAGTTGATGGTTATTTCTTCCCAAAATTACCTTTAAATATTTATGAAGCTGGTGAACAAGCGATGGTGCCATTATTAGGCGGGTGGAATTCGGAGGAAATGAATTATAAATCAATATTTGGTACCCAGCATCCTACTCCAGAAAATTATAAAAAGATTGTAAAAGATCTTTATGGAGATCAGGCAGATGCTATTTTTAAACTTTATCCAGGAAAAACTGAAGCTGAAGTCATACAATCTGCCACTGACCTGGCTGGAGATAGATTTATTGGATATAGCACCTGGAAGTGGCTAGACGTGCATGCTAAAACAAGTAAAAAGCCAGTTTTTCAATATTATTATACACGCCCAAGACCTGAAATGACTCCGGAAATGGGCGATGCCTCACCAGGTTTGGCAGGCGGTGTAGTAAATTCTTCTGATGCCACAGCCATGAAAGTGCCACCAGCTTTGGGTGCTGTTCATTCTGCTGAAATTGAATATGCTTTGGGAAATC
Source organism: Bacteroidota bacterium (assembly GCA_030857845.1). Lineage (GTDB taxonomy): Bacteria > Bacteroidota > Bacteroidia > Cytophagales > Cyclobacteriaceae > JALZND01. The sequence continues at coordinate 4,713 of JALZND010000296.1, forward strand.
TTTCAACGAATAAAGTATTCAACTGGAAAAAGGAAGATTATAAGGTTTCTGAGATCATGCAGGGGTATTTTGCAAATTTTATTAAAACTGGCAACCCTAATGGGAAAGGACTTCCGGAATGGCCAGCTGCAAGCAGCAGCAAAGAAAAAGAAGGTAAAGCTATGTATATTGACGTGGACCCTAAAGCAAAACCAGGACCTAATACAAACAGGTTCCTACTTCTTGAAAAAGCTGAAAAATAGATTTAAAATCTAAAAGATGGTGCAATCATAATTGGTGGTTCAATTTTATTAAGGGCCGCAT
>JALZND010000033.1 GCA_030857845.1 Bacteroidota bacterium
GGCTTATTCAACACAAAGCCAAAGCTTCCTTGATCATTATGTTCACAAAGCAAAATTACAGTCCTTTCAAAATTAGGGTCTGGAAGAAATGGTTCGGAAATAAGCAATCTTCCTTTCTGAGGCTCAAAAGTTTGCCCCTCATTAAAATTGATCATAAAAAAAATTAATTTTATCACTGAATTAATTTAACTCAAAATTTTTTTTAAAGTTATTCATCAAGAGTTTAAATATATATCTATAACCTCAAAGCTTTCATTTTAATTTATATAATATTACGCTAATTGAATTATTTAAGATTTAGATTGAAATGGACAAAAAATTACCAGTATGTTCAGAAAAAAAATTTGGGTAATTTATATTTTTATTTCATAATCAAATCTTAGACCATAACATGAATGTTAATATAGCAGATCTTAGAAAAGAATATTCCAAAAAGGAACTAAACCTTGAGCAAGTAGATAATTCCCCACTCCAACAATTTAAAATTTGGTTTGAAGAAGCAATTCTAGCGGAAGTTCCAGAACCAAATGCCATGGTTTTGGCCACTGTTTCAGAAAGTGGCAAACCATCGGCACGTGTAATCCTGCTCAAGGGAATTACCGAGAATGGTTTTACTTTTTTTACAAATTATTTCAGCAAAAAAGGCAATGACCTTAAAAGTACGGCATTTGTTGCCGCTACTTTTTTTTGGCCACAACTGGAACGGCAGGTAAGGCTTCAGGGTTGGACAGAAAAAACCACAGATTCAGTTTCTGACGAATATTTTAATAGCAGGCCAAGGAAAAGTCAACTTGGCGCTTGGGCTTCCCCCCAAAGCAATGTTGTTGAAAACAGGGATTATTTAGAAAAGAAACTATTGGATGCCGAAAAAGAATTTGAAGGAAGTGAAATACCTCGACCACCGCATTGGGGTGGATATATAATCCATCCAGAATCAATAGAATTTTGGCAGGGAAGGCCCAGCAGGCTACATGACAGGATATTATATACCTGGCGAAAGGATAATTTTCATTGGAAGATAGATCGTCTTGCACCTTAACTTATATGTATTAGTTCTATAGGTCAAGTGTCCTCTTATTGGGCAAGTTTAATTTTATTGATTGATGGATAACTTTAATTGATTTAACCAATAAATCTAATGGTATGGTTTATCGAGGATTACATTTTAAACTCATAAATTAACCTTTACTTCACTACCTATTAGGATAAAGTTGCCATTATATTTCAATTAAATAAGTTTGAAAAGATCTTCAACTCCAATAAAACGATTTACAGTAAAACCCTCACCGAATTTTTTGTTAATTGAATGTCCCATTTCCCTGCCCCGGGCATTTATTGATTCCATAAATTCCGGCGTGGATATAAAGGTATTTTCTTCAGTGTTGCTGGGATCATAAAATTGACTTTTAAACGCTCTTATAGCCTCTAATTTCACATCCCAAACATCAGAAACATCGACAATGAAATCGGGCTTTAAGTAATTGTTTTGAAGGAAGTGGTAGATGGCTTTGGGTCGCCAGGCCAATTGTTCAATCCCATTTTCATAAGTAACAATTTTTTTTAACCCTGACATAAAACAAGCATCAATTGCTAGTTTTGCACCTCTTCCATGATCAGGGTGGCGGTCTGAAATTGCATTGGCCAAAACGAGCTCTGGCTGATATTTTCTAACTGCCCGAATAACTTTTTGCTGTTCCTTTATAGAATTGTTAAAATATACATCTTCTATGCCCAAATTTTCCCTTATGGAAAGCCCCATTATTTTTGCTGCATCCTTGGCTTCTTGTGCACGTGATTCCGCTGTGCCCCTTGTGCCCATTTCCCCTTGGGTCAAATCAACAATACCTACTTTATGTCCTTTTTTTACATGAGAGATTATGGTCCCTCCACAAGATAATTCTGCATCATCCGGGTGAGCTGCCAAAACTAAAATATCCAGTTTCATTTAAGGTATTAATATTTAAGATTAAAATAGTGAATGATAAGCCACATAAATAGATATCAAATCCATATTACTTGCAGTTTGTTTATCAATGAGTCTAGAATTTATTTTATCTTATCCTCAGTCTTTGCCCTACACGCAGCACAGATTTGGTTGAGATCTTGTTCAGTTTGGAAATAGTATTTATTGGAACTTTATATTTTCTGCTTATTACCCCCAGGTTTTCTCCTCTTAGTACCGAGTGATAAACAATTTTTCGTGATTCTTTTAAGTATGCGAAACTTTGTGCGGTGACTTTAAGGGTGTCGAATTTTAATAGATTCTTTTCAAAATCGTACATTTCCAAGGGGTTTAGGGGGTTTCCCTGGTAGCGAACTTCATAATGGAGATGAGGCCCTGTACTTCTCCCGGTATTGCCCCCTAGTCCAATTACCTCTCCTGCCTTTACAACTTGCCCTACTTTGACATGGGTAGCTGATAGATGGCCGTAAAGGGTTTCCAAACCATTTGTATGCCTTACCAATATATAATTCCCATAACCACCGCCATCATATTGTGTTATCCGTACAATCCCATCAAATGCTGCTTTTATCGGGTCGCCGATATTGCACTTAAGATCGGTGCCATAGTGCCACCGGTAAGAGCGCATCCCAAAATTTGAGGTGATACGGGTTTCTTCAAGTGGGCATGACCAACCTTGTTCAGCTGCTTGGTTGTATAATACTAAAGTGATGTCATCAGAAAATTTTGTTCCGTCAATCTTATAAGGGTTCACACTTTTAGTATCCCAGATAGAAAAATATTCTTGTGAAGTTACCCAAACACAATCTATTTTTAATTCTTCAGAAATTTCCACAATTTGAAAATAGTCCTCAATGCTTTCTGTTGAATCTTCGCTTACAATAGAGAGGGTCCGTTTTAAAAATGAATTGTTGAAAGTTGAGTCAATGGTGATGTTGACTTTTAAGTTTTTGTTTTCATCTACAACCAGGTCCATGTTTTTCCTGGGCAAAACCCTTGAAGTATCAGGGCCAATCAATCGAATCTTAGGGACTTTGATTTTGTAAAAATCATTCACCCTTATTTCTTCTACCTCCTGTGCTTGTACAGAAATATTGGAACCAAGATTTAGGAATAGCAAAAACAAAATAATTGCCCGCATCTATGAAAAGGCGAGTTCTTTTTCAGACAAAAACCTTTCGGCGTCCAAAGCTGCCATACAGCCTGTACCTGCAGCAGTCACGGCTTGCCTATAAACATGGTCTTGGGCGTCGCCCGATGCAAATACACCTTCTACATTGGTTAGGGATGTTCCGGGAACCGTTTTTATGTACCCACTTTCATCAAGGTTAAGATAATCTTTAAAAATATCTGTGTTGGGTTTATGGCCAATGGCTACAAAAAAACCACTTACGGGTATATCCCTCTTTTCACCGGTGATGTTATTTACCACCCTTACGCCTACAACCTCATCTTCACCAAGTATTTCTTCAGTATCAGTATTCCACATAACTTCAATATTAGAAGCATTTAAGACTCTTTTTTGCATAATTGTAGACGCACGCATTTCATTTTTTCTAACAAGCATATAAACTTTCCTGCACAATTTAGATAAATAACTTGCTTCTTCACAGGCAGTGTCACCGGCTCCTACAATGGCAACTTCCATATTCCGGAAGAAAAAACCATCACATACGGCACAGGCAGAAACACCTCTACCATTTAATCGCTGCTCTGAAGGAAGGCCCAGCCATTTTGCTGAAGCTCCGGTGGATATTATAACGGCATTTGCAGAGATTTCATGTGTTTCATCAATAATAACTTTTAAAGGATAAGTGGAAAAATCAACAGCAGTGGCCATCCCTATCCTTAAGTCACTTCCAAACCTTTCTGCTTGTTTATGAAAATCCATCATCATTTGAGGGCCATTTATCCCTTCAGGATAACCAGGATAATTTTCTACATCATTGGTTATTGTTAGCTGCCCACCTGGCTGGTTTCCTTGGTATAATACAGGATTTATCCCTGCCCTTGCTCCATAAATAGCCGCTGTATAACCTGCTGGCCCGGATCCTATTATCAATAAATTAACTTTCTCTGTGGTCATTGTGGTGCTAATAATTAATATTGAATGCAAAGTTCATATTTATTTTTTCAAACCAAAATTTTGATAAAAAAAGGCCTCAAAAAAATTGAGGCCAAAATAAAATCAATTTTGTAATATAGTAAACCTAACAAGGAAGTACCTCATATATTTATTTCTTGTAAAAGATTTATCCAAGATACGGCTTTAAAGCTTTACTTCTTGAAGTGTGACGTAAACGCCTTATAGCCTTTTCTTTAATTTGTCTAACCCTTTCCCGGGTAAGATTAAATTTTTCACCAATTTCTTCCAGTGTCATTGAGTGCTCTCCATTCAATCCAAAGTACAATGCAATAACATCTGCTTCCCTTTGTGTTAAAGTAGACAGGGCACGTTGTACTTCCCTCCTAAGGGAATCGTTCATCAATTCCGAATCAGGTGTATCTTCACTATCATTTTCTAAAACATCCAGCAAACTATTTTCTTCTCCTTGCACAAAAGGTGCATCCATAGAGACGTGCCTACCTGAAATTTTCATGGTATCAACAATTTCTGAAGTAGTTACATCCAATACTTCGGCAAGTTCGTCTGGTGAAGGTTCCCTTTCAAATTTTTGTTCCAGCTCAGAAAAGGTTTTCGATATTTTGTTTAATGAACCTACCCTGTTTAATGGAAGACGTACGATTCTTGATTGTTCGGCAAGTGCTTGGAGGATGGATTGCCTGATCCACCATACTGCATAAGATATGAATTTAAATCCCCTCGTTTCATCAAATCTCTGAGCAGCTTTTATTAAGCCCAGGTTTCCTTCATTGATAAGGTCGCCCAAGGAAAGGCCTTGGTTTTGATATTGTTTGGCTACAGAAACAACAAAGCGCAAATTTGCTTTTGTAAGTTTCTCCAAGGCCATTTGATCACCATCCCTGATTCGCTTAGCTAATTCTACTTCTTCATCAGGAGTCAACAGGTCAACTTTGCCAATTTCTTGAAGGTATTTGTCCAGTGATTGGCTTTCTCTGTTGGTGATTTGTTTGCTGATCTTGAGCTGTCTCATTCAGTATATGTGTTAAATATATTGTGGTTATGTTGGCTAACGTTTATAGTTATATTTTAAGTTCCTGCTGGAGCGGACTTTAAGTACCAATAATTAACCAAATTAAAATATTTCTGGTATATGAAACATGAATTAAATTAATTTTCTACCTTTTTATCAGGCCGTGGAATCAATATTTTTCTTGACAAACGAAATTTCCCTGTTTTTTTATCTACTTCTACCAATTTTACCTTTATTTCTTCGCCTACCTCAAGTACGCCTTCCATATTTTCAAGGCGCTCCCATTTAATTTCAGAAATGTGCAGAAGGCCGTCCTTTCCAGGCATGAATTCCACAAATGCCCCAAATGGCATTATTGATTTTACCATTCCCTCATATACTTCTCCTACTTCAGGCACCGCTACTATATTTTTGACCCTTCTTACTGCAGCTTCCATTGCATCCTTGTTTACTGCAAAGATATTAACCACGCCATGATTTTCAATTTCTTCAATCACTACGGTAGCCCCGGTAGATTTTTGTATTTCCTGAACCACTTTACCACCTGGCCCTATTACCGCCCCTATCATATCTTTGTCGATTCGGATGGTATAAGATCTTGGCGCACTTGGTTTAAGCTCTTCCCTAGGTTCGGCAATGGTTTTTTTCATCTCATTAAGGATGTGCAGCCTGCCTTTTTTTGCCTGCTCTAAGGCCTGATGCAATACTTCATAAGATAGGCCGTCTACTTTTATGTCCATCTGACACGCAGTGATACCTTTTTCTGTACCGGTGATTTTAAAGTCCATATCACCTAAATGATCCTCGTCGCCAAGGATATCGGAAAGTATGGCATGCCTTCCAGTTTTTGTATCAGATATCATACCCATTGCAATTCCTGATACAGGTGCTTTAATTTTAATACCTGCATCCATAAGGGCAAGGGTTCCGGCACATACAGTAGCCATGGAAGAAGATCCATTAGACTCCAGGATATCAGATACAATCCTTAAAGTATATGGGTTCTGGTCGCCCGTTGGAATCACTTTTTTCAATGCCCTTAAAGCAAGATTTCCATGGCCGATTTCCCTTCTGCCCGGGCCCCTGTTAAATTTAACTTCTCCAGTGGAAAATCCAGGGAAATTGTAATGAAGCATAAATTTATTGTAGCCAGCTGTTAGGGCACTGTCAATTTGCTGTTCGTCAAGTTTGGTACCTAAGGTTACAGTCGTTAATGCCTGTGTTTCACCACGGGTAAAAATAGCGGATCCATGTGCCGAAGGCAAGTAATCAACTTCCGACCATATAGGCCTGATTTCATCAGTTTTCCTTCCGTCCAACCTTATTTTATTTTCAAGTACCAGGTTTCTGGATGCTTCTTTTTGGATACTATGATAATATTTGCTTAACAGTCCTTTATCCGTTTCATCTCCTTCAGGTAAACCCTGAATGTATTCTTCTTTAATGGCTTTTAATGCTTCGCTTCTTTCATGTTTGTTTACGATTTGTTTTTTTACCACATCGTAAACTTTTTCATAAAGGGCCTGGCTAAGTTTATCTTTTAGTACAAGGTCATTGTTTTCATGTGAATAAACCCTTTTTTCTGTTTTCCCAACAGCTTTCATCAGCTCAACTTGTATCTCACATTGGGCTTTTATTGCTTCATGGGCAACTTTCATTGCCTCCAATACATCCTCTTCAGAAACTTCGTCCATTTCGCCTTCTACCATTAGTATGTTGTCATACGAAGCAGCCACGATTAAATCAAGGTCAGCAGTTTTTAAAGCTTCGGCTCCCGGGTTTATCACATAATTACTGTTGATCCTTGCCACCCTAACTTCTGATATGGGGCCATTAAAAGGGATATCAGATACTGCCAAAGCAGCTGATGCTGCAAAAGCAGCAAGAGCATCGGGCATTACGTCTTTTTCAGCAGAGATTAACATCAGGTTGATTTGCGTATCAGCATGGTAATCATCAGGGAACATAGGCCTGATGGCCCTGTCAACCAAGCGGCTTATCAATACTTCATAGTCAGAGAGCCTTCCTTCCCTTTTGAGGAAACCTCCAGGTATTTTACCCGCTGAAGCAAATTTTTCCTGATAATCTACAGATAGGGGCAAAAAGTCTACGCCTTCCATGGCTTCTTTCTTTGAAACAACAGTGGCAAGCAACATGGTATCGCCCATTCTTAAAACGACTGAACCATCTGATTGCTTGGCTAGTTTTCCGGTTTCAATGGTAATTTTCCTACCATCACTCAATTCAAGGGTTTTTACAACAATATTTGATAGCATAAAAATATATTAATGTTTTGTATATTAATTTAAATATGAGGTGCTCGTACAATGTAAGGAAGATGGGGCGTTCAATGGAAAAATATAAGTAAATGCTAAATAGGCCAATCTTCCAGTATAATTCAGTTGGGGATAAAAATTGTTCGTTCACCAATATTTTTTTATCAACAATTATTAGGATTTGCAATCAATTTGAATTTTAAGCTTTCCCCCAAATTAACAACAGTTAAACAAAACACATACAAAGTTTTTTGTTCATTGCTTCTTGCCAACACTTGCAAAACTCTTTTGGGAATAAAATCAATGTACCAAAAAAAAATATGACTATTGAAAATCTAAGATATGTTTTTCGATCATTACTTTAACCTTTCACTATTACAAAATATCTAATACTGGCAATAATAAAAATAAAAAAGGGAATACATACGATCCCCTCTTTATTAATTATTTTCTTAGGTTAAGTTCAGCTATAATAGCCCGGTATCTTTCAATATCCCTTTTATACAAATAATCCAACAAACTTCTCCTTTTTCCCACTAACTTTAATAAGCCTAAACGGGTAGAAAAATCTTTTTTGTTAACTTTAAGATGTTCTGTTAAATGATTGATGCGGTGGGAAAAAAGTGCAATCTGAGATTCAGGTGAACCAGTATCAGACTTTGACTTTAACCGACCATGATTTTCAAACAGCTCTTCTTTCTTTTCTTTTGATAAATACATGCTTAGTTAAATTTTTAATAAGTCACAAAAGTAAAAAAATCTTTATAATATTCAAAATCCATCCAACATAATTTGATAGATACCACTATTGTAATTAACACTTAAACAGTATTGGGGTCAAACTTCTTTTTTGGCTTTTCAAAGCCAAGTTTTTTCTTTAAATTGGAGAAATAAACTTTATAAAAATCAGCCTCAAATAACCTTGCATCGTTCCTTGCTTGCCTCAAAAACAAGAAACCAAAAGGCAACAATATTAGGTTTGCACCCCAAGCCCCCAAAGCCGGGTCAATTATATCTTCCCGGCCCCATTTTTCTCCCAAAATTGAGGCAACATAAAATATTATGAAAAAGATTATAGAAACAATAACTGGTACCCCCAGTCCTCCTTTTTTTATAATAGCGCCCAAGGGGGCGCCTATCAAGAACATAACAACGCAGGCTGCTGCCTGTGTATATTTTTTGTGCTTTTCAATGTCATAAACCCGGGCCTCTCGAAGTAAATGGTTTAATTTAACTGTCTGTGTCATTAGGCTATTTTTGTTGTGCCGGGCCTGCCCTACTGCTAAGGATAATGCCTTAGCTTTATTTTGAGGCTGATTAAAGGCACTGTCTAGCCGGGCAAAAGAGGCAGCACGTACAGAGTCTGCTACTAATCTAAGTGAACCGGCATTAGGGACTTTCACTATATTAGCTTCTGCTTTTAAAGAATCAGAAAAATCCGTTGTATCCTGTTCAAGTCCAACCTTCAATGAATCTGGATTGTTAACTTTTAGCTCGTTCCTTTCTAAACTTTTCTTATTAGCCCCTGTACTTTGCCTCTGGGCAATATCTTTATTTTTGTAACCAGGTTTAGGGGTGGGTTTAAGTGTATTTTCTTTTTTGGCAATATTTTTTTGTTGGGCAGCATTTTTAGCAATTTTAGTGCTATTTTTAGAGGATGTTGTAGTATTTGAAGCAATTGACTTTACTGAATCTGCCTTTATTTCTTTCTGTGAGAGGATTTTAGTTTTAGGCTTATTCTCTATCTTCTTAAGCCTTTCTTTGTTAGAAGGATTATCTGCCTCTATAAAAGCTTGAATTGCTATTGGATGGTTAATAGGCCTTGCTTTATAATGCCCGGGGATTTCCAATGGTTCCTGCAGATGATATTGAAAAAACCTGTTTGCGTTCATATAAATTCCGTGCATTATTTCACTGGCATCCGTCCTCATAGAATCTATATCATAATTAAGCTGTGTTACATTTTTCATTAACCTGTTGGTAGCAAACAGCTGCTCATCAGTCCGTTGTAAATCGAACGAGACCAAGCTGAACACAATCTTGGTTTTAAAAAACTTGTTCCTTATGAATTCATCAGGTTCACTGCCATACTGGTTGTTATTGCTTGAGGTGGTCTGTGAATACATATTGCCTTCAAACATTTCCAATAGCAAATACCTATCATTATGGATTGTGAACATTTTTCCACTATCGGCAATAATTACATCTGTATTTCCCATTCCTTTGGTATGGTCATAGATTATTAAGTCCTTCAATGTGATACCGTCAGGAAATTTTTTATTCGCCTTTATGGAATATCCCGGAATACCGTTATAAAATGCGCCTTCTTTAAGATCCATGGAAGGCTTCTTTTGCCGAATATCATAAAGCAGGCTATAAGCTTTTAAATTTACCTTTGGAACAATGAAGTTATTGGAATAAAATGCCACTACTGTAAGTATAGAAGCAAAGAAAAAAATGGGCAGCAATGCCCGTGTAAGAGAAATGCCCGAGCTCTTAATAGCAGTAAGCTCGAAATGCTCGCCTAAATTGCCAAATGTCATGAGGGAAGAAAGCAGCACAGCCAAAGGAAAGGCAATTGGAGTCATATTTATGGCAAAGTAGCTTAGCAACTGGGCAAAAACTAAAATTCCCAAATCTTTTCCTACAAATTCATCGAAGTATTTCAGCATATGCTGTGTCAACAGTATAAATACCACAACAAGAAAAGTGAGCAGAAAAGGACCTAAAAAAGACCTTAAAATTAATTTATCTAATTTCTTCATTTACTAAAATCAGGCTGTCATTTTAAAGCAAAAAATGACCCAAAAACACATATATTATAAAAATATATTACCCTCCGACAATTTCCCTCAATACAACCACTAAATTCGACCAAAGATCTTCAAGCTCTTCTTCGTCATCATTTTCAGAGTAGTCTGTGATCTTCAAAAACACCGACTGGGTAAGCTCGTTCATTTCCAGCTTGAACTCATAGTAATTTGGATCGTTGTCCACATGCCCATTTTCTAACAATTCATACTTTACAAAACTGTTGACTTTATGGGTTGTCATCCTTGCTCTATGATCCTGCCCATCCCAAATAAAATTGAAGACTTTATCTTCATTTATATTAACATCGTCCGCAAACCACTGGGAAAGGCCACTTGCCGACGCAAGATAAGGATATAACATCTTCTTTGAAGCATTTATTTCAAATTCGGTTGTAAATTTATGTTTTGCCATTTAACTAAGTGGTATTTTTTTGATAAGATATTATTTTTTTAGTTTATGCACAATTAAATCTTCTATGAAAGTGTTGGATTTTGAAAAACAATATTTGTATGTTTGCACTCCATTTTGAGGATGAGGCATTAAAAATGCGGCCCAGGTAAAATAAAAGCAATAATTGTTATTGATCACAGGCGAATCCTTTTATGTAAGGTTATTTTTTACCAACCGATGGCGGGGTAGCTCAGATGGTTAGAGCGCAGGATTCATAACCCTGAGGTCGGCAGTTCGATCCTGCTCCCCGCTACACAGAAAAGCCCTTTTTAGGGCTTTTTCTGTTTACTGTCATACTAAAAGGGCAAATCTTTCAGAGGGTGGATTTTGTGAATCAAGGATTGAATTTACTGTTCCTACAGTATTGTTGATTTCGTGCGACATCATTCGCACCACGAATAGTCCCCCCTCCTCCAGACCGCGGATATCTGATCCGCGAAAGTAAAACGCCTTCACCAACTTCTTTTGGCGGTTTGGAAGACCGCCGTCCGTAAGGCAAAAGCCGACCTCCGAATACTAACCCTCCACTCTACTGTTCCACTTTGTTGGAAATCAATTAAAATCACAATGCTTTTTGTTTATGTGAATTTATGCACTCCATTTGGTGGTGTTGTGAAGCGGATAATATTTAAAGGTGAAAATATAAAAGGTTAAAATTGATATTAACCATTATCCACAATTTAGATATAAATCAATAGAATCTAAAAACTAAGTTTTAAAATCATTAACCAGTATTTTCACCCGAGCATTCCTAAGGGTTAAACTATTTTAACCGGGGCATAACAAATGATATAAGTTTATCATACAAGAGAATGTTCTTGTTGTCAAACTGTGAAATCATCTCAACATGTGTTTTTCCATCTACAATTTCAAGGCTTACATCCGGGTTGGATTTCTTTAATTTTTCAAAAAATATTTCATTGTCCGTTGTTAATATAGGATAGGTTTTGCTTCCTATTAAAATCATGAATGGGATTTTTCTTTGGGATATAAACTCTATAGGGGAAGCCTGTTTCCATATTTCCGGATCTTTGGTAAAAACTTTTTCAATATATTGAAGGTACAATGCACCATGGTCTTTTATAAAGGTGCCGATGTTCAGGCCAAAAGCATCTATCAAAATGCATCCTTTTATAGGGTTGTCCATATTGAGCTGGTCAAAATATTCATGTCCCAATGCAATGAGAGCTGATAAATGCCCACCGGCAGAATGACCGCACATGAATATTTTATTTTTATTGCCACCAAATTCGTGGCCATTCCTATATGCCCATTTTACTGCTGAAGCACAGTCGGAAGCCATTTTTTTGAAATTTACAATATCCCCTAAGCGATAATTTAATATTACTGAAACTATTCCTTTAGCTGCCAGATTTTTTCCAAAGGTGCTGTAGATTTCCTTGCTGCCATTCATCCAGGTTCCGCCATGTACAAAAATTATCATGGGTGAAAGTTCCTGTTTGTTATGAGGGTAAAATATATCTAGAAGATGTTTTATCCTGTCGTTTTCCGGATTGGTTTCGGGTATATAATAGATATTCCTATTTTCGTACATATTAGTGCATTAATATATTTTCAGGCCCTATTTTAGGAATTCCATATATAATAACTGTCTAAAAGAATTTCCTATTTTAGGAACAAATAATACTGCATAAAATAAATAACATAGGTTTACTTGATACCCAATAAATGGTTTAGTTTTTGTATCAATTTATTTGTTCTAAATAAATCATAAATCCCTATTATTCAATTCAATAATAAGTTTATAATAATGCCAATGAAATATATATTCATAAAAACACTAATATTAATTACATCATTTGGTTTGGCCAACTGCAAAGAAGAAGCTGTTTCTGATGTTACACCCATTGTTGTAGAACGAAACCTGGTAGAATCTACCTTATTATATGAGGTATCATTAACAGACCTTCAAAACCTCGCAAATCTATTTGGCCAAACAGAGTTTGTTGAACATATAAAGCATGGTATTTCTGCTCATAAAATTATATATGAAACAACATATAAAAGTAAATTGATCAAAGCATCAGGGGTAATGTACCTCCCAACCAATCTCAATACGAAAGCGCCGCTGCTGAGCATACAACATGGCACTACATTCCTGAACAGTGATGTACCTTCAGCTTCAGGTTCTTTTTCGGGAATGGAGTATTTTGCCGCAGGTGGGTATATTACATTTATGCCTGATTTTATTGGTTATGGAGAGTCTGCTGAAATATTTCATCCATACTATGACCAGAAACATTCGGCTTATGCAGTTATAGACCTTGTGAAAGCAGGGAAAAATTTTCTCAATGATAATGACATACAATATAACGACCAACTTTTCCTAGCAGGGTATTCAGAAGGAGGCTATGTAACTATGGCAACAGCCAAAGAATTGGAATTGCACACAGGGCATAATTTAAAACCTATTGCAGTAGCTGCCGGTGCCGGGGGTTACGACCTTTCGGAGATGCTTGAAATCATCAAAACTAATGATAGTTACCCATATCCAGCTTACCTTGCTTTTATAATAATGTCGTATAATGAAACCAATGACTGGAAGCTGCCTTTGACCTACTTTTTTCAAGAAAAATATGCCGCAGCTTTACCTGGAGTTATGGACGGCAGCAAAAGTGGCGATCAGATCAATGCGGTACTTACAACTAATTTGAATGAATTGTTCAACCCAGAATTTTATGAAAAAATAAATCTAGGCACCGAACCAAATTTTCAGGAAGCACTGGTAAAAAACAGTATTGGTTTTGATAGTTGGGTGCCCACAGCGCCTACCCGCTTATTCCATGGTACTGCAGACAATATAGTACCTTTTGGAAACTCAGAAAAAGTTTTTCAAAACCTTGCAAAAAACGGTGCTAAAGATATACAATTAATAAAAATTGAAGGTGGAACACATGGCAGCTCCCTTATCCCAATGATTCAATCGCTTGTTCCATGGTTTCAATCTATGATTTCTAAAGAAAGTTTATAAGATAATCACTATTTAAGACCTTCTATTGGGGCTATTATTAAAAACTTTTTAAGGGTGGAAATATTATGGAACCTTCTGTTTCTGATTATATGAACAAAATCAGTACAACACTTTTTTAATAAAATCAGTTAATTGTTTTAAAGAGCAACAGCAAGAACTCTTTAATTTAATTTTTTTTACTATGGATGCAGAAAAGGAAAATAAAGAAAAAGCCAAAGACATAAAAGAAAATATTGATACACCAATGCCTCCGCAAAGGATTGATCCTAGAAAAAAAATGAAAGAACAGGACAAGGGTGGAAAAGATCGGAATAAAGGAAAATAATGCTTTCAGAACTTATGTGAATGAGATATTATGAGTAGTTTATTATGTCCTGTAAATCAATGTGAAACATTTGTTCATTTCATGAATTACTTTAAATTATAAATAAGATAATCAAACTTATAATTAATGGCAATCTGTTTGTTGCTTTCACATAATAAAGGCATTTAATAAATATTTGTTGCTTTAAAGGTGTTGCTTTATAATAAATTACGAAGAAGCACAATTTTAAACTTGATAATGAATTTTAAAACGGTTATCTTTACTGAACTTTAGGGGTGCCGTAATGGCTGAGATCATACCCTTTGAACCTGATGCAGTTAATACTGACGAAGGGAAAAGAGACAGGCCTCACTTTATACTTGCCCCTTCTGTTGCTTAATTTTTTCCAAACAATGCATATTTTTATCAATAAAGAAAAAACAGAAATAGGAAAAGGACAATCCTTGGGAGATTTATTGCTGGAGTTAAATATTGCTGCCTTCAAAGGGATAGCAATTGCCATCAATAATAATATAATCCCTAAGGCATCCTGGGAAATTCAACATTTGCAAGATCAAGACCATGTCACTATTATTAAAGCGACACAAGGTGGTTAGAATTGAATAATATATTCAATTCTTAGCTATAAAAACAGGCTGAGGTTCTTTTCAAATGATGTAATACCTATTCAAAATTGCTGATAAAAATTAGCTAAAATAGTCCGGCATTTATTGTGGGAATACCGGTTCCTATTCTGAAAAATACATGCATAATTTCCCGCTTTGTTATGGTGGGGGGAGTCAATTATTTATCATCAAACATTACCTATGAAACACGATAAAATACCCGGTCAGGATTCAATTACAAGAAATCCGTTTCCAGCATCAAAGAAAGTTTATGTAACTGGGAAGATCCATGACATTAAAGTTGCAATGCGAGAAATTTCACTTTCCGATACTACTT
>JALZND010000034.1:0-7999 GCA_030857845.1 Bacteroidota bacterium
TTTTTGTCACATGAAAACATGAATAGTACAAGGAACAAAGAGGTTAGTGTTTTTTTCATTGCCCTGCTAATTGTTTAAGTTTTAAATAATTCTTCATTTTTTGTTCGGTATATGCCCTATACCTATGGTTTTTGGTTTCCTTTGAAACCTCGAGGAGACTATCGCTTTTTTCTATAAATTCTATTGAATATGACATATATTTTTCAGACAGCCGCTGCATGGCTACTATAAGTTTTAATACTATTTGACCTAATTAAAGGTTATGTTTTTGAGTTGCGGTTTCCTTGCTGTACCCCAACCGCTAACAAATAACCGCTTGAAGCCTACTTCACATCCTCTCCGGTACTTGTATGCCCAAAAGCTTCATGCCTTTATTAATAACCTCAGCAACCATTTTTGAAAGTCTTATACGGAATTTCAAAGCTGTGTCATCATCCTCGTTAAAAATTGAAACCTCAGCATAAAATCTATTATAATCCTTGGCAAGGTCATAAATATACTGTGTAATGATAGCTGGTGAATATTCCTCGGCTGCATTAAGGACTTTTTCAGGAAAAGAACTTAATTGAAGTATTATATCACGCTCTGTTTCATGCAGTGATTTTAAAGAAGTCAAAAGCAAGGATTCAGTTTCTATTCCTGTTTGTTCGGCTTTACGGATTATAGACATGATGCGGGCATGTGTATATTGAATAAAAGGACCTGTATGGCCTTGAAACTCAATAGATTCTTCCGGGTTGAAGAGCATCCTTTTCTTGGGGTCTACTTTTAAAAGGAAATACTTTAAAGCACCCAAGCCCAAGATTTCAAAAAGCTCCTGAGCCTGTTGTTCATTAAAACCATCTATTTTGCCCAAATCTTTGGTATGCCGGGCGGCTGTATCTATCATCTCCTGCATCAAGTCATCAGCATCCACAACGGTTCCTTCCCTGGATTTCATTTTTCCGGATGGAAGGTCTACCATTCCATAAGAAAGATGGTGTAGCCCTGCAAAATATTCCCGGCCGAGTTTTTTTAAGATCTTAAAGAGTACAATAAAGTGATAGTCCTGCTCATTGCCAACAACATATATGGATTTTTCAAAAGGAAAATCTTTGTATTTAAAATCTGCTGTGCCCAGGTCTTGTGTAATATATACTGAAGTGCCATCAGACCTTAACAGTAATTTTTCGTCCAGGCCTTCCTCTTTGAGGTCTACCCATACAGAATTATTTTCTTTCTTAAAAAAAATCCCTTTTTGTAGCCCTTCTTCTACTATGTCTTTACCCAAAAGGTAAGTGTCAGATTCAAAGAAATAGGTATCAAAATCAACCCCCATCTGGTTATAGGTTTGCTCAAAACCTTTATATACCCAGCCATTGAGTTTTTTCCAAAGTGAAACAACTTCAGGATCGCCTTGTTCCCATTTTATTAGCATGTCCTGTGCCTTTTTAATGATGGGTGCTTCTTTTTTGGCTACCTCTTCGTCCAGCCCGGCCTCCATCAATTCGTTGATTTGCTTTTTGTAAACTTTGTCAAATTTTACATAGTATTTCCCTACAAGGTGGTCGCCTTTCATGCCGCTGGATTCTGGGGTGGCTTCTTTGCCATATTTTTGGTAAGCAAGCATAGATTTGCAGATATGAATGCCCCGGTCATTAACCAGGTTTACTTTTTTTACCTGGTAGCCTGCCGCGTTAAGGATTTCGGCTATACTGTAACCGAGAAAATTATTGCGTAAATGACCAAGATGAAGGGGCTTATTGGTATTGGGTGAGGAATATTCCACCATGACTTTTTTACCATTCGATGCATGATAGCCATAATTCGGCATTTTATAAACTTCCTCAAACAATCTGATCCAGTTGCTATGGGCTATTACCAAATTTAAAAAGCCTTTCACCACATTATAATCTTTCACCGAGCCAGAATTGCTTTTTAAGGATTCACCCAACATCCTGGCAGTTTCCTCCGGGCTTTTCTTGGTAACCTTACCATAAGGAAAAGTTACAAAAGTATAAGATCCTTCAAACTCTTTACGTGTAGGCTGAAGTGCAATTTCCTCAAGTCCAATATCCACATTGAAAAGGGATTGAAAAGATTTTTTTATTTCTGATTTGAGGGTTTCTTCTATATTCATTTAAAAAATTTCATTGTTAAATATTGCGTGGAGCTTCGTTTTTGCCTGATAATAAAAAATATTTCAATTATTTACACGCTGTAAAATTAATCGGAACTTTTATGAAAACAAGCTGTTTTTAAAGCGTCTTGTAAAGGCCGAAAATTTGAAGGGAAAATTAAATTTACCCACTTATAATTTTCTGCCACTTTGCAAAGATTGTAAAATTGTAGCACTTTTACACTTTAGTATTAACTTTTAACAATTATGCCTTAAATATAAAGAATGAAGAGTTATATGGATTTGATCGAACAAACGTTCGATTTTCCTACCAGGGAGTTTAAAGTGGAAAACAACGAGTTGTTGTTCAATGATGTTGCGCTGATGGATATAATCAAAGAATATGGTACGCCTTTAAAGCTGACCTATTTGCCTAAAATCAGCGAAAATATCCAAAATGCCAAAAAGTTTTTCAACAATGCAATCAAAAAATTTAAATATCAGGGAGATTATACATATTGTTATTGCACAAAATCTTCCCATTTTCGATTCGTACTCGAAGAGGCATTAAAAAATGATATCCATATCGAAACATCTTCTTCTTTTGATATTCCTATAATCAGGAAATTGCATGAAACGGGAAAGGTAGATAAAGACCTTTATGTGATTTGCAATGGCTTCAAAAGGCAATTGTACACAAATTATATCTGTGACCTGCTGAATGACGGATTTAAAAATTGTATCCCTGTCCTGGACAATATGAAAGAGCTGGATGCTTATGAAAGCGGGGTGAAGGATGAATATAAAGTAGGCTTGAGGATTGCAGCAGACGAAGAACCTAATTTTGGCTTTTATACTTCCAGGTTGGGCATCAGGTATGGAGACATACTTGATTTTTATAAAAATAATATAAAGAACAGCAAAAAAGCCAAATTGAAGTTGCTTCACTTCTTTATCAATACTGGTATAAAAGATTCGGCCTATTATTGGAGTGAACTGAGCCGCTTTGTTTATAAATATTGCGAACTAAAGAAAATTTGCCCTGAGCTGGATTCTATAGATATTGGTGGTGGGTTCCCTATTAAAACCTCCGTATATTTTGACTATGATTATCAGTACATGGCAGACCAGATTATTGAAAATATCCAATGGATTTGCGAAAAGAACAATGTGCCTACCCCAAGGATATTTACCGAATTTGGCAGCTATACTGTTGGTGAAAGTGGGGCAGTAATCTATTCTATACTTGACCAGAAGCTCCAGAACGACAAAGAGCTTTGGTATATGATAGATGGATCGTTTATCACACATCTTCCTGATGCATGGGGCTTAAACCAGAAATATATTATGTTGGCTGTTAATAAATGGGATGATAATTTTCATAGGGTAAACCTGGGAGGCTTGACCTGCGACAGCATGGATTATTATAACTCAGAAGCGCATACAACAGAAGTGTTTTTGCCAAAAGTGGAAAATGGCGATAAACTCTATATGGGATTTTTCCATACCGGCGCTTACCAGGAATCTTTGGGTGGTTATGGTGGAATACAGCACTGCCTGATCCCGGCACCGAAACATGTTATTATTGACAGGGATAAAGAAGGCAATATCTCTACAAAATTATTTGCCCCTGAACAGGAATGCGAATCTATGCTCAGGACTTTAGGTTATATTGAATAATAAAACATAGATAATAAGGAGCTATATCAAAGCCTGGAGTAATTTTCAGGCTTTTTTTCTTTAGGTTTTTATCGGAAGAAAAGGTAGAAAATTTTTTTTAAGTAGGGTTCATCAAGATTTGGCAATAATTTTTATATTGGGATAATTATCGGTTAAATCATGACCTACTTTACCATTGAGCCCCCATCTATTTTAAAAAACTACGTTCGCTTTTATTGGGTTCTAGAGTCTGACGCGCCTCAATATTCCCATCGTTCTATGGCTGATGTTTGCCCCGAATTAATATTTCATTACAAAGGAAGATTTGATGAAAGTAATGCAGATGGATCAAGGCAAAAGTCATATACTTCAGGTTTTCATGGCCAAACTGATAAAGTACACTGGTACCATATAAACAGAAGCTTTGGGATTTTTGGAGTGTACCTATATCCTTATGCTATGCAATCTCTTTTTGATATTCCTGCAATAGAGCTTACCGATCAACAGCCATCTTTATTTGAACTTTTGGGCAGGGAAGGCAGTGACCTGGAAGAGCATATGTTTGGGTGTGCAAACAATCAGGATCGCTTTGCAACCATTAATGCCTATCTGGGGAAAAAATTAATTAAAAATGCTATAAGGCCGGAGCCCATTGCTGCGGCTGTACAAAAAATCCTGAACTCAAAAGGAAACATACAAATTAACCTTCTTTCCAAACATTTCTGCCTTTCGGAGCGTCAGTTTGAAAGGAACTTCAAAAAGATGGCCGGGCTGACTCCAAAATCATTTTCAAAGATTGTCAGGTTTCACGCAGCCTTTTTTGACTGCATTAGCTCCTCTAAAAAATCTTTAACAGAAATTGCTTTGGAGAATGGGTATTACGATCAATCTCATTTTATACAAGATGCCAAAGCCTTGTCCGGAATAAAGCCAAAGGAACTGATTTCCGGAAATGCAGCAGGGTTAGAGTGGGTGAAAAACTAAAATGTCGGAAATTTCCAATTTTAAAAATTCCTTCTTTATTACCTTGCCTTCATGTTCAACAAAAATATATAAAAAATGAAGCTACCTAATGGATACCAGCATGTAATGCCTTACCTGGTTTTAAGCAATGCAAAAGATTTCCTGAATTTTGCAAAAATTGTATTTGGAGCCAAAGAACACGCCATGCACCTAAATGACGACGGATCTATAATGCATGGCGAGATCAAAATAGGGGATAGTGTAATTATGTTCGGAAATAGTGGAGATCAATGGAGTGCACAAAATGCAGGTTTATATGTATATGTAGAGGATGCAGACCAAACGTACCATAAAGCACTTGAAAATGGGGCTACTTCCGTAATGGAAATGTCCGATAAAGATTATGGCCGTACAGGAGGCATAAAAGATGTATCTGGAAATGTTTGGTGGCTTACCACAGCACCTAAAGATTAAATCAAGCCTGCTTATAAAGTTCAGGTAGTTCACAGTTCAGACGGTTCAGGTTCACATAGTTAAATTTTTTAAATAGATTTTTAGGAAGTAAAAGTTTATTTCTGCTAACAAAAATTATAGAGTTGATTATCTTCAGAAGAAGGTAGTTATTATAATGATCAAAGCCACTTTAAATATGTTAGCTTGCATTATAATTCAACTTAGAACAATGAAAGCATTATTAGTAATTGATATGCAGAAGATTTCTTTTACTCCTGCGACTCCTCGTTTTGATACAAGGGGTGTTGTAGACAGGATTAATTTGCTTTCAGAAGATTTTAGAAAAAAGGGAGAAAAAGTATTTTTTATTCAGCATGATGGTACCAAGGAAGGTTTTTGTATCCCTGAAACTGAAGAATGGAAGATTCTGGATTCGCTAAAATTGACTTCGACTGATAGATTTATTTTCAAAAACTGCTAATGATTCTTTTTACAAGACAAATTTAAAAAATGAATTAAGCAGATTAGGTATTAAGGAGTTAATAATAACAGAATGTGCAACGGATTTTTGTGTTGACTCCACTGTAAAATCCGCTTTAGTGAAAGATTTTAATGTAACCATAATAGCAGACGGACATACGACAGCTGACAGACCTAATATATAAGCAGAACGCGTTATTGAATATTTTAATTGGATATGGAATGAAATGACTCCTACTGAAGGAAGTATAAAAGTTATGAGTTTTAACGACTATATAAAAATCAAAAATAACGCAATCTAACACCAAATATAATCATTACCGCTTACTTACAGGCTAAGCAGCTCTTATATATACTATTCCTCAACGGGGAATAGGTACCCTGGCTGTTAATACGGACTTTGCTATTTTTATTAAGAAATTTAAACCCTTGAACATTTTCTTAATTCAATTCATTTAATGGTATAAATGATTTAAATACCATATTCAAGTATTAACTTTGCAGCACTTAATAAACTTCCGGTTTTATGATCTGCATAGGGTGAATTTTCTTTCTTACTGATAAGGATTGTTTTAACCCCTAATTTGCGGGCAGGGATTAGGTCACGTTCTTTATCACCGATCATAAAGGCTTTTTCTGGAGAAATATCAAATTTTGCAATTGCTTTTTCAAACATTAAAGAACCGGGTTTTCTTGCAAGTGAATTTGTTTGTTCCGGATGATAAGGGCAATAATAAATGGCATCAATGACATCACCTACCTCTTTTTGTAAAAAATTATGGCAATTTTTTACATCTTCAGTAGTATATAATCCTTTGGATATACCTGCCTGGTTGGTGATAACGATCAATAAAAAGTTCTTATCCTTCAATAATTTTAATGCTTCCTGAACACCCTCTAATATTTTAAAATCCTGCACGGAAGAAGTATAATTTCCTCTTTCTAAATTTAATACCCCATCCCGATCCAAAAAGACACATTTATTCATTATTGAATTTTTAATTTCTAGCCGCAAACTTTTGCAGCACTATAAACTCAAAAGCAAATTAAAGAAGTTTTAAAATATGAATCTATTTTCATAGAAAACTTACCTTGCCACCTGCTTCAGGGCGTAAAAGTATTTAAATATTTGTTAGTTTTACAGTAATAAATTTTTGAACCCACCTGAAATTGATGAAATCAGAAAAGGAGAGCCTGGTAATCATACCGACTTATAATGAGAAAGAAAATATAGAAAATATAATAAGGATCATTTTTTCATTATCAAGGAGCTTCCATATCCTCGTTATAGACGACAACTCCCCTGATGGTACTGCAGATATTGTTAAAGGGCTTCAGCATCAATTTGCCGAGCAACTGTTTCTAGAAGAACGAGCAGGCAAATTAGGATTGGGTACAGCCTATATTCATGGTTTTAAATATGCACTAGCCCATGGTTATCAATATATTTTTGAAATGGATGCTGATTTTTCGCACAACCCGTATGATTTGAACAAGCTCCATAGGGCATGCGCCAAAGAAGGGTATGACCTTGCCATCGGATCTAGATATGTGAAAGGGGTGAATGTAGTAAATTGGCCCATGGGCAGGGTGTTGATGTCGTATTGTGCAAGCTGGTATGTAAGGCTTATTACAGGCATGCCTATCAATGATACAACAGCTGGATTTAAATGCTATAGAAGGTCAGTTTTAGAAACAATTAATTTAGACCGGATCAGTTTTATTGGCTATGCTTTCCAGATTGAAATGAAGTTTTTGACCTGGAAATATGGCTTTAAAATAAAAGAAGTTCCCATTATATTTACTGATCGGGCAAAAGGTGCGTCTAAGATGTCAAAAGGGATTTTTAAGGAAGCTGTACTAGGTGTTATAAAAATTAAAATCAGGAGCTTGTTTCACAGGTACCAAATGACAAGTGAATAGGGAAATCTTAGGTTATGGGGAATAGGTAATGGGTAATGGGGAATAGGGAATAAAATCTCAAAGGTTCAATATAAACTCTTATGTTCTTTGCGTATTTGCGAGAAAATAATGAATATCTATTTTAAATAAAAGTAATAGCTGCTGGAGTTTCTGAATGTTTGATTGCATTAATTCATTAATATAAATGGACCAAGCGATCTTCAGAATAAAAAATAATTAATTGATAAAGCAGTGAGGACAAAAAATACTCTTAGCTGCTTAGTGATAAAATAATAAACATCAAATTTAAAGCCTTAAATTATTAAACTTCTCACCCATTCCCCATCACCCATTCCCCATTCCCCAACCCACCTCAATCAAACTTAATAGCCTTAATAGGGTTAATTTTTGAAATAATCATGGTTGGTACCAGCAATACTATAC
>JALZND010000034.1:8009-14855 GCA_030857845.1 Bacteroidota bacterium
ACCACAAGGAAAACAAGGATATTTATTAGAATTAGGATTAACCAGTTCCATTCAATTGGCACAAAATTCATATAATAATTTTCTGGGTCAAGTGGGATCATTTTAAATTTGTCCTGGAGAAATCCAAAGCCTAATGCAATGATATTGCCCCAAAGCAGGCCTTTATAAATGAGCTGCATTCCATCAAATACAAATATTTTCCTTACTTGCCCATTGCTTGCGCCCAAAGCTTTTAAAATCCCAATCATTTGGGTCCTTTCCATGATCAGGATCAACAGGATTGATATCATGTTAAAGCAGGCAACAAAAAGGATTAGGGTAAGGAATATTACCACATTTTTATTGAGCAGGGAGAGCCACTCGAATATCTGGATATATTTGCTGCTGATTTTTTCTACATAAAGGTCATAGTCCACCTCGTCCATTAAAATTTCCTCTGCCTGGTCCATTTTATTATAGTCATTGATGAATACTTCAAACCCACCGACCATGTCTTCATCCCAGTTGTTAAGCCTTTGGATCAACCCAATGTCACCAATTATTATTTTTTCATCAAAATCCTCAAGGTCGGTTTTATAAATCCCCACGATATTAAGCTTTCTGTACCGGGGAGGGTCTTGCACAAAATACATGATTACATCATCGTCTAATTTTAGGCGCAATAGGTTGGCGATTTTTTGGCTTATCAAAATTTCCCTGGAATAACCGGAATCAGGTAAATTAATAAACCTGCCTTCAATCAAATTTTGGTTGAACCGGTCAATGTTGAAATTTTTTCCAACACCTTTTAACAAGACGCCCCAAACATCTTCTTCGGTTTTTAACAATCCGGGTTTGTGACTAAACTCTTGAACATGGTCAATGAATTTGTATTCTTCGTAATTTTGATAGAAGTATGAGGTTTTTGAAATTGGCTGCTCTTCAAATTGATTGCCCAATGTATACTTGGTAATTTGCAGATGGGCGCCAAAGCTAAATATTTTTTCTTTTATGGTATGTTGAAATCCCCCCAAAATAAGGAATGAAACCAACATCACAGCAAGGCCGATAGCAACACTGGCTATAGCAATTTTATTGATTATAGAGGAAAATGTACTTTGAGAAGTCTGGTTTATCCTTTTAGATATAAAATAGGATAGGTTCAAGGTTTATTAAATTTTTTTAATGTTATGAAAAACAAATATCAAACCTTTTGGCTTGAAGTTCATATTATTTATGATTTAATTAAAAATTTTATAATAATAAAATTTAATACTTAAATACCTGTAAAATAGTTTTAATGGCATCTGTTTTAAATTTAATAATTAAATTGATGTCATTGGCAGGGCGGATATGTTAATTCCTAAGCATTAAAGCCATTAATAATTATTACTGTACTTATATTGGACTTATGTTTTTACACAAAAAAATTATTACTTGTTAAATTTTTTTCTCTATATATAAAATAAATAATTATGGGAGCGTTAAAAGACGATTTACCTAGATTAATTGATGCATCTAAAGATGAAAAGTTGTTAATGGATATTTTCATGATCCTTTCTGGTCATGATGATTATAAAGAAGGTGATTTATGGAATGGCTTAACAGAAGAACAGAAAATTGAGGTTTTAGATAGCGAAAAAGAAATAGGCAAAACAACCTCGTGGATTTCTCATGAAGAATTGAAGAAAAAGAACAAGAAATGGCTCTCATAGTCTGGAATAAAAGAGCAATCAGACAGTTTTTAAATATACAAGATTATCTATTGGATGAATTCGGGGAAAAAGCTACAAAAGACTTTACAAACAGAGTACTCAACTTCTTAGATCTTTTAATTAAATACCCCGAGTTAGGAACATTAGAAAATAGAGGCTAAGAATATTAGACAATTTGTAATTCACAGACATATAACCTTGTTTTATAAAATTATTAAAGATAAAATTTACCTGCTTTCTGTGTATGACAACAGACACGCTGCTAAAAATAAGAAAGGTTAAAAGAACAGTGCATAACACTAAAATAGCTATGACTGGTCCTAGGAGCTGTAAATTCAAAGTCATTTATTGAGCTTCACCTACAAGTTAAAATTTTGGAAATTAATTCATCCAGTGCTATTTTACTTAAAGCTGTTCCCCATTGTTCAAACATGAAGAATATATTTTATATGTCTTTGGTCATACTATCCCTACTATTAGGGTATTCATGTGCAACGAACCCCGTTGCCAATCCTCCGGTTAAAGAATCACCTCCTGTTATAGAATCAAAAGAGCTTGCTTTAGGGGCAGATCTTGTGGACCTCTATCTGCCAAAGTTGCAAAACAAGAAGGTTGCTTTAGTGGTAAACCAAACCTCTTTAGTAAAGGGAAAGCACCTTGTTGATACCTTATTGGACCATCAAATTCAAATTACTAAAGTGTTTGCTCCTGAACATGGTTTTAGAGGAGATGCTGACGCAGGTGAGCATGTAAAAAATGCGATAGATACCCGAACAAATCTGCCAATTATTTCTTTGTATGGCGATAATAAAAAACCTACAGCTGCACAACTCGCTGATGTAGATATTGTAATATTTGATATTCAGGATGTAGGGGCAAGGTTTTATACTTATATCAGCACATTACACTACGTGATGGAAGCCTGTGCAGAACAAAATAAAGAGGTCATGATATTGGACAGGCCCAATCCCAATGGACATTATATAGATGGTCCAATCCTCGATATGAAATTTAAATCATTTGTTGGCATGCATCCCATTCCCATAGTCCATGGACTCACAATAGGGGAGCTTGCTCAAATGATCAACGGGGAGAAATGGCTTAAAAGTGGTTTGTCCTGTAAAATTGATATCGTGAAGATGGAAAATTACAATCATGAAACTTCATATTCTTTGCCCGTCAAACCCTCTCCCAACCTTCCAAACGACCAATCCATAAAATTGTACCCTTCACTTTGTTTGTTTGAAGGTACGATCATGAGCATGGGCAGGGGCACATATTTTCCTTTTCAGGTTGTAGGTTATCCCGACCAAAAATGGGGTGATTTTACTTTTACTCCTAAAAGCATAGAAGGTATGTCTAAAAATCCTCCCCATGAAAATAAAGTTTGCTATGGTATGGATTTAAGGGAAGTGCCTGTAGAGGCTAAGATATCATTGGATCATCTAATCAGATTTTATAATTTATCGGACAACAAGGAAAAATTCTTTATAAAATTTTTTAATACCCTCGCCGGCAATGATATTTTAATGAACCAGATAAAGGAAGGAAAATCCGAAGAAGAAATCAGGGACAGCTGGCAACCAGGTCTCAATGCTTATAAAAAGATGAGGTTAAATTATTTGCTTTATAACTGAAGTTATAGTTGGATTTTGATAAATTGTCAGAGGTAAATCCTGGAAATACAGCATGGGTATGAGGGCATGGAATGGAAAGTGTCTGCTGTCCAGATCAGGATGAAAAAATTCAGTAAGAATAAAAAAGCAAATTATTTGGAGTCATATCATTTATTAAATGCCAAATAGCTACTTTTGGCAGTAAGTTAAATTTTTTAACAATGCCAAACCTACGCATTATTTTTATGGGCACTCCTGAATTTGCAGTGCCCAGCCTTGAGACCCTTCTGAAAAACCAATTAAATGTAGTGGCAGTAGTGACTGCTCCTGACAAACCAAAAGGCAGGGGGAGGAAATTCTCATCATCACCTGTAAAAGAGCTTGCCCTAAATCACAACCTACCGGTTCTACAACCTACTAATTTAAAATCGCCCGAATTTTATAAGGAGTTAAAAAGTTATGATGCCAACCTCCAGGTTGTAGTGGCTTTCAGGATGCTTCCGGAAGCAGTATGGAATATGCCCGAGCTTGGTACTTTCAACCTTCACGGATCACTTTTGCCTCAATACCGAGGTGCTGCCCCAATAAACTGGGCAATTATCAATGGAGAAAGGGAAACAGGGGTTACTACTTTTTTCCTAAAGCATGAAATTGATACAGGCGATATTATATTTCAGGAAAAAGAACCAATAGATGACAACGACAATGCTGGTGATGTATACGAAAGACTCATGCACAAGGGCGCCAATTTGGTGTTAACAACGGTCAATGCCATTCAAGATGATGATTTTTCAGAGATGCCCCAGGATTTGACAGAAGAAGTAAGGCACGCCCCAAAAATTTTTAGAGAGACTTGCGAAATTAATTGGGACCAAAGCTCTTATTACCTTTATAATTTTATCAGGGGCTTATCACCCCATCCTACAGCCTGGACTATTTTAAACGGCAAGGTTTTTAAAATTTATAAAGCTTCAAAAACAAATAAAACAAAGCTGGAACTTGAACCCGGTGCCATGGATACAGATAACAAAAATTACCTTTACATAAAGACTGCCGACCACTTCCTTTCTATAGATGAGCTGCAGGTAGAAGGGAAAAACAGGATGAACATCAAAGAATTTTTCAGGGGAAACAATATAAGCTAAATCAAAAACCTTTTTAAGGATTTCCATTTCAATAATAAACACCTCCTTATGCAAAAATCAATTATAGTAGCAAAAGCCGAAAATAATGTAATAGGAAAAGACAACGACCTTATCTGGCATATGCCAAATGATATGAAGCATTTCCGTAGCACAACCATGGGTCATTATATTATTATGGGAAGGAAAACATTTGAAGCTACTAAAAAACCTTTGCCTGGAAGAACCAGCATAGTTATAACCAGGAATAAAGATTATAAAGCTGAGGGCTGCATTGTGGTTAACAATATATTGGAAGCTTTTAAGCTTGGTGAAGAGAATAAACAAGAAGAGGTATTTATATTAGGGGGTGGCGAAATTTACAAACAAGCCATGGACCTTGCAGATAAGATTTATCTTACAGAAATAAAAGAAGAATTTGAGGGTGATACCTACTTTCCGGAAATTGATTCCAATAAATGGAAAGAAATTAAAAGGGAAGAATTCCAATCCGATGAAAAAAATCCACATCCTTACGCATTTGTAGAACTGATTAAAAGGTAATTTAGATGCTACTTTATTGGGCAGTATATTTATTTAAGATTTAGAATAGTTAAACAGAGATCACCATAAAAGTGCAATTCAAGCCATAATAGCTAATAACTGAACTCGCTGGATGAATTTAAATCAAATAACAGTACCTTTAGATTTGACCAAATCAATTTCATTTTATGAAAAACTTGGTTTCAATCTTAAGTAAAATCGTTACCTCATTTTGCAAGATTCGAATGTCCAAACGGAGATGCAACTTTTTCAATACATCAAACAGCTGAATACCAAAAGGTGAAGGAATTTATATTTATTTTGAATGTGAAAACCATAACGAATTAGTAAAAGAACTTAAAGAAAAAAAAAGCTTTTATTTTAGTGCGGTCGCAAGGAGGAGCACTCCTCATTCCTTTTAGGCGGAAGGAAGGCCAGATGGAAGGTCGCTACTTCATATTCATTCAACAGGTCCGCGTTTTCCGGACGGCGGTCTTCCAAAACCGCCAAAGAAGTTTGAGGAGGAGTTTAACTTCGCGCGGATCCGAGATCCGCAGTCCAGGAGTGGTATATATTATATCTTTTTCAGTACCTGCAATATTTACAAACCAAATGGCCTATAGGTTGCCACCTCCTGAAAAAAGGAAATTAGTACAGAAGGCTGGATCACAGTGCTGAAAAATATCCCAAACAATGCACCATAAAGGTGGGCATCGTGGTTTATATTATTCCTCGGCTGTTTTCCCATATAATAAGAGTAAATCAGGTACAGTGCACCCAAAATAAATCCAGGTAAACATAAAACAGCATAAAGACAAATCTCATTAAGAGGGAAAAACAAGATACTGCTAAATATTACCGCCGAAACACCTCCCGATGCACCCAATGAATTATATCCTGGATGATGGCGGTGTTTTATATAGGTTGGGATATCTGAAATTATCACACCTAAAAGGAATAAGGTTAAATAAAGAACGATGCCTAGGTCCCCAAAATATGCGGAATATATATATTCTATAGCTTGCCCAAAAAAATAAAGGGTAAACATATTAAACCCTAAATGTATATAATCGGCGTGTATAAATCCAGATGTAACAAACCTATGCCATTCATTATTGGTGCTTACCTTATAGGGGTTCAACATCATTTTTTGTTGAAGATCAGGCTTGCTCCATGCGTACAAACTGATGGCTACTATAATTACAATTAATATTATGGTTATCGACATTTTTATTTTTCCCTATTGTTCAAATAATTTACAAAAGATGTTAGCAATTTTTTCTTCATATGATCAGTCTTGACTTGCTCAAGGCTTTTGAGGCCCAGGTCAAAGTATTCATTGATCTTGTTTTCCGTAATATTTTTTATTTCCAACTGGTTATATAGGGTTATTATAGCTTGTACCTTTTGCTGGATGTCAAAATCTATCAGGGAAAGCCAATGTTGAAGTTCTTGCCTTTGCTCATCGGAAGCTTTTTCCAAAGCTTTTATAAGTAGGAAAGTTTTTTTATTTGAAATGATGTCGCCACCAACTTGTTTTCCAAATTTTGATTTATCGGCATAAACATCAAGCAAATCATCTTTAAGTTGAAATCCCAGGCCTATGTATTTGCCAAAATCATATAAATGCCTGCAGCTTTCTGCATCTGCACCTCCTAAAGTTGCCCCCAGCTCCAGGCTGAACCCTAACAAAACAGCAGTCTTTAAGGTGATCATCTCCAGGTATTCTACCTCGCTAACCCTTTGCCGGGACTCAAAATTCATGTCAAATTGCTGGCCTTCACAAACCTCGGCTGCACATTTATTAAACGAAGAAATTACTTTATTTAACTTATCTGAAGAGATGGTAATGAGCAAGTCATAGACTTTTAC
>JALZND010000297.1 GCA_030857845.1 Bacteroidota bacterium
TAACTAAATTTTCATGTAGCTTCAAAAGAGCGGAATCAAGTCCAGCGATGAAAATTCCTCCAAAGAAACAATTTAAAATTTTAACTATATACATATAAAAAAAGAGGCTATATCAAAAAATTTTTTGATATAGCCTCTTTTTTTTAATTTCTATTTTTAATAAAATCTATTTTACCTTTTCAACGATAGCTTTAAAAGCTTCGGGATGGTTCATGGCCAAATCTGCCAAAACTTTTCTGTTCAGGTCTATACTGGCTTTTTTTAATGAACCCATAAATTTAGAATAAGAAAGGCCATACTCACGTACGCCCGCGTTGATCCTTTGTATCCATAAAGCCCTAAAATCTCTCTTTTTGGCTTTTCTATCCCGGTAAGCATATTGCAAACCTTTTTCAACTTTGTTTTTGGCAACAGTCCAAACATTTGAACCTCTTCCAAAATAACCTTTAGCTATTTTTAATATTTTCTTTCTTCTTGCTCTTGATGCAACTGCATTTACTGAACGTGGCATAATTTAATTTTTTTGGCATATATGGTGTCTATTAAGATCTTGAACCAACAGCCGGGTGAAAAATGTTACCGAATAATTTTTCCCTTTCGGGCTTTTAACTCTAGGCTTAGATATTCAACATATGTTTTACACGGACTTCATCAGCTTTGCTGACAAGGGTCATATTGGTAAGCCTTCTTTTTTGCTTGGTTTCTTTTTTTGTCAGGATATGGCTTTTAAAAGCGTGTTTTCTTTTAATTTTACCAGTGCCCGTCAATTTAAACCTTTTTTTTGCTCCTGATTTGGTTTTTACTTTTGGCATTTCTTATTTGTATTAAAGATAAAAATACTATTGAATATAAGGGAATTGCACACCTCAAAAAGCCTCAACGACCTTTTACTATAATTATTTCTTAACCTGTTTTGGAGACAACATCAATGTCATCCTTTTTCCTTCCAACTGAGGCAAATTATCAACCTTGGCAACATCCTCAAGAGCTTGCGCAAATTTCAGCAAAAGTATTTCGCCCCTTTCTTTAAATACAATTGTACGACCTACAAATTGAACATAAGCCTTAACTTTCGCCCCTTCTTTAAGGAAGTTAATAGCATGCTTCAATTTGAAGTCAAAGTCGTGGTCATCTGTATTAGGCCCAAAACGTATTTCTTTCAATACTGTCTTTTGGGCTTTGGCTTTTATTTCCTTCTGCTTTTTCTTTTGCTCATACTTAAATTTTGAGTAATCCGTCACCTTACATACTGGCGGATCTGCAGTAGGTGAAATTTCTACCAGGTCTAAGCCTTGCTCTTCGGCAATCTTAAGGGCGTCATGAATATCATAAACGCCTACTGTAACATTTTCTCCAACTACTCGCACTGATCGTGCAGTTATTTTCCTATTGACCCTGTAGGGTTCCTCAACCCGTCCTCTAAGAGGGGCTCTTCTTGGTTTATTGATAGTTACCTCCTTGATTGATTAAAAATAGTTTGCAAATATCGTTATTAAATTCTTTAATCAAAAGAACCTAACTTTAATTTATCCAGAAAATCCTTATTAATTCTAAGAATGTGCAAAGAAGTTCAAAATATTTAATAAAAACACAACACGAAGAAAAAATTTTAGGCTGCTTGAAATGTATTTAAATAATATTTCGCAGATGATGTTTTGTCACTTTTTTTGCTTTAAAAGGCAAAAAAACCGCCAAAACACCCGCCTTTTATATTTTTAACCCTGGGTTGAAACCCAGGGCTATTAATATTTGACCCTTTTTAGGGTAACAAATGGAAACATGAAATCGACCTACATTTGCTTAATAGCTAGTTTATGAACGATCCATTCTATTTAAAGCTTGTGCAAAACTTCTGTATTTAATTAAAAAACCCTTAATTCCTCGTAATCGTGGACTTCCTTAGCCTATTTATTTAATATTGTTAAAATTTATTTTTATGGATTGCAATCCCAATATTTATATTGCAAGTAACTTGACCAAATTTTCAACAATTTTAAAACTTGCAAGTTCTACAAGTAATTTTTTGACCTAAACATGATTTTATTATGGGAAACCATCAAGATTATAGTTTTTTTGAGGATGTTTGTAGTTATGTTGACCATGCAGCAAAATTTACTCCCCACCCCCCCGGCCTCCTTGAACAAATAAAACAATGCAACAGTATTTACAAATTTTATTTTCCTTTCAAAAATAATTTAGGGGAATATCATGTAATTGAAGCGTACCGGGTTCAGCATTCGCACCATAAAATGCCTGTAAAAGGAGGTATAAGATATAGCCTCACCGTAAACCAGGATGACGTTATGGCTTTGGCAGCTTTAATGTCATATAAATGTGCTTTGGTAGACATACCCTATGGAGGCGCAAAAGGTGGTGTTAAAATAGATACCAGGATTTATTCAAAAGACGAACTTGAGCGTATAACCCGTAGGTATACGTCAGAACTCATCAAGAAAAATTTTATTGGGCCTGCCTTGGATGTTCCTGCACCTGACTATGGCACGGGGGCTCAGGAAATGGCATGGATTGCAGACACCTATGCCGCTTTTAACCCAAGCTCTATAAATGCTATTGGGTGCGTTACCGGAAAGCCCCTTTCTCAAAGTGGGGTGCATGGCAGGACAGAAGCCACAGGCAAAGGTGTTTATTTTGGCATAAGGGAAGCTGTGTGTATTGAAGAAGATATGAAACCACTAGGCCTTACAAAAGGGCTTGAGAATAAGCGCGTAATTGTCCAAGGCCTGGGAAATGTAGGATATCATTCTGCAAAATACCTGATGGAAGATGGCGCTTTAATAATTGGTATTGCTGAATATGATGGAGGACTTTATAATGAAAAGGGGATTGATGTCAATGAGGTTGAAAAATTCAGGAGGGAAACGGGCAGTATCAAAAACTTCCCAAATTGTAAATTTATCTTAAATTCCAAAGAACTTCTGGAATATGAGTGCGACATATTGATACCTGCCGCATTAGAAAATCAAATTACGGAAGACAATGCAGCAAATATTAAAGCAAAAATTATAGGCGAAGCCGCAAATGGACCGGTCAGCAAAGATGCTGAAAAAATACTCCTTAAAAAAGGGGTAATGATCATCCCGGACATATTTTTAAATGCTGGGGGCGTTACTGTTTCTTATTTTGAATGGTTGAAAAACCTTTCAAGGGTTTCCTTTGGTAAAATCGACAAAAGGTATAACAAACTAAATAATTACAGGATAGTGGAAGCCATGGAAAGGTCGAGCGGAAATGAAATAAGCGATTCAGAAAGAAGTATGATCGTAAGGGGGGCAAGTGAACTTGACCTGGTAATGTCAGGACTCGAAGAAACAATGGTCTCTGCTTTTCATGACCTTAGAAAAACATATAAAGAAACCGATGGCATAAAAGATTTAAGGACGGCAGCTTTTGTGCTTTCCATCAATAAAATTGCGGTAAGTTATATGGACCTTGGAATTTTCCCATAAGGCCCTGATTATTTTATCAGGTTTAATTATTTCACTTTCAATAGGGGGTCCATTTGGAAGCATAAAGATGCTGCCCCAATTATCCCTGCCTGATTTGCCAAAGTAGCACGCTTAATAAGTAAATCTTTTAAATAGTAAGGTGTTAAGTGAGCATGGATGGTTTTATTTAAAGAATGTGAAATAAAATTAAATGATGAAGAAAGCCCACCACCTATTATAATAGTTTTAACATCCAATATCCGAATTACAGAAACCAGTGCTTCACCAAGGATTTGACCAACAGTATCAAATACTTCCATAGCCAATCGATTGCCATTTTCTGCGGCCGAAACCAAGTCTGAGGAAGTTAACAATTCTGGGTCTAAATTACTTTCATCCTCAGATTCTAGTAAATAAGTTTTAGCAAGACTAATGATCCCTCTTTTGCCAATATTATTTTCCAATAATGTGCTGTTGCGGGAAAACACATGGCCTACTTCCATTCCATTTCCATCTCCACCACCAAATATTGCCCCGTTTATAATTGCCGCCCCTCCTATTCCTGTTCCCATGGTAATAAATATAAAATTTGCAGGAAGCTTGATTTTATCCCTGGGAAAATAATATTCACCCAAAGCAGCTGCATTGGCATCATTTTCCAGGTTAAAGTTAATTTGTGGAAGTTCTTTCTTTAAAGATTCCATTAAATTTACACCATTTAATTGCGGGATTGCAGGGACTTCAAAAATAGTATTCCTGTCTTTGCTTAAAGTGCCGGGAATACCAATTCCTACCCTTGTTACAGTTGGGTGTTTTTTTAATCGTGTCGAAATAACGTCGGTAAAGCTTGCAACAAAATCATTATTTTTACCCAGGGAAGCTGTAGGAAATTTTTTAATACTTGAAATAGAACCATTTAGGTTTACTAACGCCATTTTAACATTAGTTCCCCCTACATCAATTCCTAAAAATTTCTCCATAAATCAAGGTTTATACAAGGTTTATATTGATGCCAAGGTCTGGTAGTGCCTTAGAAATAATAGCTTAATCATAGCTAATATATAAAAAATCATTTCATTTAAAATTTATAATTTAAAATCGTAACAAAAAATTAATTTAAAATTTATTGGGGTATTTTTTCATGGGATTTATTATTAGATCTTGATCTTGCATATTAAACCTAGAAAAGGGCCTTATTTTAAACCGTTTTTTTAACTGTTTTGTCAATCTAAAACCTTCTTACATCTTGCATAACATCCTTAAAATCACTGGCTCGTTCAATTAAAATCATTATTTTTTCTGCAGCAGCCAATGGATTAGAAAGCTCACCATTTTCTTTGAGCTGGACAAACCTTTCATAATCGCTGAATTTTTCTTTATTGGACCTTCGTATTTGGTTTTGCATGTCAGTGTCAACAACGCCAGGGGCTAAAGAAAAAATTTTAAATCCATTTTCTGCAATATTGCTTTCCAATGCCGCAACCTCGCTCATCATATTTATTGCGGCTTTTGATGAGCAATAACCTCCCCAACCATCCATTGCC
>JALZND010000035.1 GCA_030857845.1 Bacteroidota bacterium
GCATCAGGCTTATGGCCATAAAATCCTTACTGGAAGAAGGGACAATTTTTTTACCAACAGGATGTACAAAGGGCTGTCTGGATTCCCTAAAAGAAGCGAAAGTCCATACGATGCCTTCGGTGCAGGCCATTCATCTACTTCCATATCTGCTGCATTGGGAATGGCGGTAGCTTCTAAATACAAGCAAGATAAAAAAAGACAACATATTGCAGTAATTGGCGATGGGGCCTTAACAGGAGGAATAGCCTTTGAGGCCATGAACCATGCTGGGGTATCAAATTCCAACCTGCTTATTGTACTAAATGACAATTGCATGTCCATTGACCCCAATGTTGGGGCACTGAAGGATTACCTTACAGATATTACCACCTCACAAACCTACAATAAAGTGAAAGATGAGGTTTGGCATGCTTTAGGCAAGATCAGTAAATTCGGCATTGGAGCACAGGATATCGCCTCCAAAATTGAGACAAGTATTAAAACATTCCTTTTAAAACAAAGCAATTTATTTGAATCTTTAAATTTACGTTATTTTGGCCCATTGGATGGGCATGATGTAAACCACCTGGTAAGTGTCATGAAAGACTTAAAGGCAATTCCTGGCCCTAAAATCCTTCATTGTTTGACTGTAAAAGGCAAAGGCTATGCACTTGCAGAAAAAGAACAAACAATATGGCATGCCCCTGGAAAATTTGATAAAGTTACAGGTGAAATAAGGAAAAAGGTTTTTAACAAACCACAGCCGCCTAAATACCAGGATGTTTTTGGCAAAACTATCGTAGAGCTTGCAAAGACCAATCTCAATATAATTGGCGTCACTCCAGCCATGCCTTCAGGTTCATCATTAAACATTATGATGAAAGAAATGCCTGATAGGGCTTTTGATGTAGGCATTGCCGAACAACATGCTGTTACTTTTTCTGCGGGCATGGCTACTCAGGGCCTTGTTCCTTTTTGCAATATTTACAGTACATTCATACAAAGGGGCTATGACCAGGTGATCCATGATGTATGCTTACAGAACCTTCACGTAATTTTTTGCCTTGATAGGGCAGGGTTTGCGGGTGCTGATGGGCCAACCCACCATGGTGCTTATGATATTGCTTTTATGCGGTGCGTCCCGAACATGATTGTTTCAGTTCCAATGAACGAAACAGAATTAAGGAACCTGATGTATACAGCCCAGTTAAAAGATCATGGGCCATTTAGTATAAGATACCCAAGAGGTGAAGGCGTTTTGCCATATTGGCAAACTCCCTTTGAAGAAATACAGATAGGAAAAGGGAGGATTATTGCTGAAGGGGAAGAACTTGCAGTGCTCTCTATTGGGCATATCGGCAATTATGTGACCCAGGCAAGGGAAATCTTAGAGGAAGACGACATCTTTGTAGGCCATGTTGATATGCGTTTTGTAAAACCACTGGACGAAGTACTGCTCCATCAAGTATGTACTAAGTACAAAAAGCTAATAACCATTGAAGACGGATGCCTGATGGGTGGTTTTGGAAGTGCTGTATTGGAATTTATGGCTGATAATGGCTATAATTTGCCTGTAAAAAGGTTGGGTATACCTGATAAAGTTGTTGAACATGGGGAGCAAACAGAGCTTCATGCAGAAAGTGGTTTTGATGTTAAAGGAATAGTTTCTTCTATTCATGCCATGGTTGGAAAAAACGTTGCTAAGGTATAATTTCTTTAAAAAAATTAAATACTTTCAAATAAATCTATTGAGTCCCGTAATTTCTTTACAAAACCTACATGTAAAAGTTGTTGGTGAAAAATAAATAATTTATTTCT
Source organism: Bacteroidota bacterium (assembly GCA_030857845.1). Lineage (GTDB taxonomy): Bacteria > Bacteroidota > Bacteroidia > Cytophagales > Cyclobacteriaceae > JALZND01. The sequence goes on from JALZND010000035.1 coordinate 1,798, forward strand.
AAAATAAATTGCTATTTCATTTATAGGTTTTCTGTTTAAAGATCTGTTTCTAGCTCTAAACATTTCACTTAATTCCCTTAATTAACACGTAATTTTTTGTTTTTTAATTAACAACAAGAGTTGCTTTCTAAACACCCTTTAACATTAATGGGTGTTTAGAAATAGATTGATTAATTGTATAATTTAAATTTTGACAGGATTATATTCAGAAATTAAATTATATAAAGAATTAGAGGTAATTTTTAAAATTAACCTACATTAAAAAATAAGTGTTCTTAATTATGAATTCCTAAAGAATATAATTTCTTCCCAATTTGATTTGCTACTGTAAATGAGTAAAAATTTAAATCATAACCTTAGACCACCAGAAACTGGTGACAGGATTTCAAACGATCCTGTCAGGATAGATTTAGATTTTAACATTGCTTCATTACAACATCAGGTTCAACTTGAAGATGTAGATAAAATCATCGCTGAAAGTAAAGAATTATTAAAAAAATCATTTTTTGATTTTGAATCTTTATTTGGAAGCTCCTCACAAGCTTATTTATTGGTGGACAACGATTTAATTATCAGGAACTTCAATAAAACTGCCTTAAGAAATTTCAACCTTATCCTCAAAAAAAACCTCTCCATAAGCAGTTCCATCACAGAAATTATAGGCAAGGATATTTATCACAACTTTTACGAATTTTTAGAAAAGGTATTTTCCGGCGAATCAGTAAATACTGAATTTTCCTTTAACGACTTCAACGGTGAGAGTATGTGGTTTCAGATGAACATATCACCTGTTAAAGAGGAAGAAGGCCCTATAGGACTTGTGCTTATTTCTATCAACAACATTTCTGTACATGCAAATAGAAGTATTTCTATTTTGGAAAGTATCACTGATGGGATGTTTGCATTGGATAAGGAGTGGAAATTCACCTATTTAAATACGAAGGCAGAAAAAATGATTAGGAGAAAACGCGAGGAACTTATAGGCAAAAACATATGGCAAGAATTCAACATAAACAATGAAAGTGTATTTTATCTAAATTATCAGAAAGCCATTACAAATAAAAAGGAAGTACATTTTGAGGAGTATTCCTATTTTATGGGCGGGTGGCTGGAAGTTCATGGTTATCCATCAAAAGAAGGTATCTCAATATATTTCAGGAGCATAAACGAAAGAAAAGAAGCCGAAGAAAAACAGAAGGAAAGTGAAGAATGGTTCAAAGCAGTCCTTGCAACTTCAAGGGATGGATTTGCCGTTGAGTTGGGTGGGGAGCTGATCTACATGAATACTGCTTTTCTGGATCTTTTTGATTACTCACACGATGAGGTAGGGATGTTGGGAAACATACCTGTGTCGCAATTTTATGAAGAAGAAATAAAAGCTGTTGTTTCTGAATTATCGGTCAGCACAACAAAAGGTGATCAGGTACAGTCCATTTATGAAACCAAAGGCAAGAAAAAAGATGGCTCTTTTATAGACCTGGAAATTTCTGCCTCCGTCTTGAACATGAAGGACAAGAATTACATAATAATTTTGGCACGTGATATCACCATTCGAAAAAAGGCAGAAATTCAGCTCATTGATCAGAATGCAGAGTTACTAAAAATTAATGCAGAGCTTGATAGGTTTGTTTACAGTGCTTCACATGATCTGCGTGCACCCCTTATGTCCATACTTGGCCTTATAAATATATCAAAGGTTGCCACCAAAGAATCTGCCAACCTTGAATATCTTGACCTGATGACAAAGAGCATCCACAAGCTGGATAAATTTGTACAAGATATAATCCATTATTCACGGAATTCCCGCCTGGCCTTAAATAATGAGATAGTGGACTTTCAAAGTTTAATTAATGAAAGTTTGGGAGATGTAGAATATATTGAAAACTTTAGTAAGATAAAAAAGATCATCGATATAGATCAACATGCCCTGTTTTTCAGTGACGCGAGCCGGGTCACCATAATATTTAATAATATTTTTTCCAATGCTATCAGGTATTGCAACCTCAACAATAAAGAAAGTTTTATTAAAATCTCAATAAAAGTAGATCTGGATAATGCCTATATAGAGGTTGAAGATAATGGTAAAGGGATAGCTACTCAACATGTAAATCATATTTTTGGTATGTTTTATAGGGCATCAGAAACTAATGTTGGCTCTGGATTAGGATTATATATTGTAAAGGAAACCATTGTTAAGTTAGGTGGCGACATCCAGGTACATTCTACATTTGGGGAAGGGACCAAATTCAACATAGTTATCCCAAACATGGTCATCCAGTAATCTTTAAAAAAAGATTTGTAATTCTTTTTTTTATAAGAACATCCCATAAAAATTTTTACTTTTGCAAAACCTTTCTCCCCTTAGATTCAGGCGATACTTAAAGAAGTAAAATATGACAGTTGTTCCTTATAAAGGAGATGATAAGAGTAAAAAAGAGCAGGTAGCAAGCATGTTCAACAACATAAGCAAGCGATATGACTTGCTCAACCATCTCATGAGCCTAGGGATAGATGTTTATTGGCGTAAAACTGGAATTAAAATGCTAAAGGCTGAAAAGCCAAAAAAGATACTTGACATAGCTACCGGCACAGGAGATTTTGCCATAGAAGCACTCTCTCTTAAGCCTGATGAAATAATTGGTGTGGATATTTCACACGGAATGTTGGAAGTGGGCCGCAAAAAGTTAAAAAGGCTAAAACTTGACGACAAGATCAAATTGGAGATGGGCGATTCAGAGAAGCTTCTTTTCGAAGATAATAATTTTGATGCTGTAATCGTTTCATTTGGGGTAAGGAACTTTGAAAATTTGGAAAAAGGGCTTAGCGATATGCTCAGGGTTTTGAAGCCGGGAGGAACTGCATTGATTATAGAACTTTCCAAACCTCGCGTATTTCCTTTAAAACAAGTTTTCAATCTTTATTTTAAATATTTGTTGCCGCTGATCGGAAGGTTCATATCTAAAGACAAAGCTGCTTATACCTATTTGCCCGAATCGGTTCAGTCATTTCCTGATGGGAAAGACTTTTTGGGAATACTTGATAAAGTTGGATTTAAAAATACTTCATGCAGACCATTAACTTTTGGAATCAGTACCATTTATATTGGAAAAAAATAGCTTTCCTTTTTCTTGTATTATTTACCTTTTCGAATGCCCCAGCGATTGCTCAAAAAAATTCAACTTCCATTAATTTGCCTGATTCTGATGACAAATGGTTGCATTATGGTTTTGTAATAGGTGGCCATATATCAAGCTATAAAATAAGGTATTCACAAGAATTTATAAGTTCTTCCCAGGATACTGTACAATCAATTCAAGCATTAAATAAGCCAGGGTTTTCACTGGGATTTTTACTTAATTTGAGACTTGCAAAATATGCCGACCTTAGGCTGCAGCCTAAGGTCGGGTTTTATGAGCATGAACTACATTATACTTATACCGCAGGAAGGGAGGACCGCCAACAATTGGTGGAATCTACTATTGTTGAATTTCCCCTACTTTTAAAATATAAATCTGTCCGAAGGGGAAATATCAGGATGTATATGATTGGTGGAGTAAATCCTTCATTAAGGGTTTCTGGCAAAAAAGATGATACGGAAGAAAAACTCCCAATCAACAATACAAATTTATCTGTGGAATATGGCTTTGGCATTGATTTATATTATCCACTTTTTAAATTTTCCCCAGAAATAAGGTTTTCCCATGGATTGGTAAACCTTTTAAGCCCTGAGAAAAATATATATAGCAAAGGCATGCAGTCTCTTACCGCACATTCGGTGACCATTTACCTCATTTTTTCAGACTAATATTATAAGATTCCATTGAACCTAATTCATTTTTATTAAATAATTAGTTTTCAATCTTTATTTTAAATTTTTGTTGCCGCTGATCGGAAGGTGTTTATCTAAAGACAAATCTGCTTATACCTATTTACCTGAATCGGTTCAGTCATTTCCTGATGGGAAAGACTTTTTGGGAATACAAGAAAAAATTGGATTTAAAAAAACTTCATGCAGACCATTAACTTTTGGATTCAGTACCATTTTTATTGGAAAAAAATAGCTTTCCTTTTTCTTGTATTATTTACCTTTTCGAATGCCCCAGCGATTGCACAAAATTCATCTCCCATCAATTTGCCTGATTCTGATGACAAATGGTTGCATTTTGGATATGTAATAGGCGGCCATTTATCAAGCTATAAAATTAGGTATTCACAAGAATTTATCGGGCCTTTACAGGATACTGTACAATCAATTCAAGCATTAAATAAGCCAGGGTTTTCTATGGGAATTTTACTTAATTTTAGAATTGCAAAATATGCTGACCTTATGCTGCAGCCTAAGTTCGGGTTATATGAGCATGAACTAGTGTATACATATACGGCAGGAAGGGAAGACCATAAGCAATTGGTGGAATCTTCTATCGTGGATTTCCCTGTACTTTTAAAATATAAATCTGTCCGACGGGGAAATATTAGGATGTTTATGATTGGTGGAGTAAATCCTTCATTAAGGGTTAACGGTAAAAAAGATGATACTGAAGAAAAACTGCAAGTCAACAACACAAATTTGGCCGTGGAATATGGCTTTGGCGCTGATTTATACTATCCACTTTTTAAACTCTCTCCAGAAATTAGGTTTTCCCATGGATTGATAAATCTTTTAAGCCCTGAAAAAAATATCTATAGCAAAGGCCTGCAGTCCCTCACTGCACATTCTGTGACCATATACCTCATTTTTTCAGACTAATATTAACCTATATATCAATTTTTAAGTATCTAATAAAAAGTGTTTTTATATTTTGTAATCGGGTAATTGTTGTAATTTTCCCCAAAATTATAAAATGAACCAGATCGCTTTTGTAACAGGTGCCACTTCAGGGATTGGTGAAGCTACTGCCAGGTTATTGGCTAAAAACAATTTTGACCTTATTATTTGTGGAAGGAGGGAAGGAAAACTGCAGGAGATGAAGCAAGAACTTTCAAAAGATGTTAAGGTTGATGCTTTATGCTTTGATGTAAAGGATAAAGAAGCAACCTTTCAAGCAATAAATATGCTGCCCGATGATTTTAAGCTTGTCGATGTGCTAATTAACAACGCCGGAAATGCCCATGGCCTTTCCCCCATTCAAGATGGGGATGTTGATGATTGGGACAGTATGATAGACATCAATGTGAAGGGATTATTGTATGTTTCGAAGGCATTGGTTCCAGGTATGGTTGCAAGGAAACATGGGCATATTGTCAATATAGGGTCTATTGCAGGCAAGGAAGTATATCCTGGGGGCAATGTTTACTGCGCATCAAAATATGCAGTTGATGCCTTAAACAAGGGAATGCTTGCAGATCTCTATCAACACGGTATTAAAGTTTCGGCCGTAAATCCAGGACTTGTGGACACTGGTTTTTCTATGGTAAGGTTTAAAGGTGATGAAGAAAAGTCAAAAAGAGTCTATGAAGGAATGACTCCTTTAACAGGGGAAGATATTGCTGAAATAATCCTGTTTATAATAACACGCCCTGCCCATGTTAACCTACATGATGTAATGGTACTGCCAACTGCACAAGCCAGTGCCACACTTGTAAAAAGGATCAAATAAACTTTTTTAGTGTATCTGCATCTATTTCATGGCCACCTTTAAAAGTAAAGACGGTTGGCTTTATCTCCAGCTTTTCAACCAGTTTAAAGATATTTTCAACAGATGTGCCTTCCAGGAATGGGTCTTCTGTACCATATACAAAATAAGAAATTTTATTTTTTAAAACCTCTTTTCCTTGTTCAAAATCAAGGTCAGGTGGGATGACACCCGCCCAAATAATTATCCTGTGAAAGTCAAACTTTGCCTGCAAAGCCCACCTTGCCATTGTGGCGCATCCTTGCGAAAAACCGAAAAGTGTAAGTTTTGTCCTAGAAGACATAGCAGGTGCAATAACATCATCATAAAGCCTATTTAAATAAGATATATAATTTTCAATATCCGTTAGCCTGTCTTCTTTTGTCATCCATGTTGCGCCTACACGTCCTGCAAATCCCTGAAGATAAAATCTGTTGAGGCCTTCCGGAACTATCAGGCATATGCCTTCTTTTTCCAGGTCTTTAAACTTTTTTATGAAATAAGATGCCAACTGACCATATCCATGAAAAATTATCCAAATATCTTCAGTTTCAGGATTGAGTTCCCCTAATTGAAAATATCTTGCTTTATAGTCAAATGATAAGAAACTTTCTTTCATTTTTTAATATAAAGAAGATAGGGCAATTCACAAAGGGAAAATTAGTCTATTGGCAGGGAAATCGCTTTTAAATTTCGTTGTTTTATCTTTCCAAAAGTTCTCAGTCGTTAGAAGTGTAGAAAGATAGCACACCTATTATTTTTTACAAGGAATAAATTTTGGAAATTTTGAAATTACAAAATTATTTTTTAAAAACGATTTAACCGATTCTATTGAAGACTTCAATATCAATTTTAGGAAAAAGTAGTATCGAAATAAAAGTTGCCTTAAAAAAATAGGCATAAAATATTCCAGATTTATACAAACCTGGAATATTTTTTTATTGAGGAAATGAATTTTATCGCTTAAATCCTAATACACTTCCACCACAAAAACTTTTTGAGTCTTTAAAGGTAAAGGAGATATAGTAAATCCCTGTGGCATTGCAAGGGTATACAAATGCTGGGTAAAAGTTGTTGTTTAAATAATTTGTCCCCACTTGTTTTCTGTTAGAATCATACATGGTTACGATAATTCCGTCAGTGTTTGCACCGCTAGCACATAGGTTTATGAAATATTGCGTGTCTTTGCTGAACACATATGAATATTCCACTTTGGCTTTGCTTCCAGCTTCGCCATCAATTTTAAAACTTTTAAGGAACGTAAAGCCTTCGCTTAATTTGCCGATACAATTTTCTGTAAAGCCATTCGGGTCACACTGGGCGTATGTATCATTAGATTTTACCATCAGCAATGATAGAATACTCAGCAAGGTTATAATCTTATTCATATATCTATGGTAATTAGATTAATTGATAATTTTATTTCTGATTTCTCCGGTTACCTTAGTGATATTCTTAAGGTTCTGCTCCGTGAAAACTATTTTACTGGTGCTGTTATCTTTTATCATAAGCATACCATTTACTTCCTCTAAAGTTGATTCTTTATAAGTATAGACTATTTCTATTTCAGAAAATGCTTTTTGAAGAGCAGTCATTTCCTTTGACAATTTGGCTACTGAAGGATCTTTCTCATATAGCGATAACAATAGCATAATATTTTCCAGGATAATTTTTTGTTCGCCAATCCTTTCTTTCAATGCTGCATTATCAGGGTTTTTTTCTACCACCTGGCAAGTAATGTGCAAGGCTTCCAACCAACCACCAGTAAGGATCAGGATACTCAGGTTAGCCCGTTTCTGTTGCTGGAGGTAACCATTGATATTGTTGAAGTTTTTGGTGGTGATGAGCAATAGAGAATCTAAATTCCTGCTATTGGTTGCAAGCCTTTTAATAGTACCAAAATCAAAGAATTGACCAATGCTCAAACCATCTGCCAGGTCTTTTATGGATGACAGGTAAAACAATGCATCTTGGTTTTGTTCGTAGATATTGGTATAACCTAGATCAGTACCATAAATGCCCAGGTTCAATGCCTTTTCAAAATTGCTGTTGTAGCTTGATGATTTATTGGCCGCATTTAAAAGCTTTTTGTCATACCGGGTGCCTTTTTCTTTTAAGAGCATTGAAATTTCCAAAGGCGAAGGTATCTGCTGGATAATGTCAGCAAGGACTTCTTCAGAAATGGGAACTTCTTCCACGGTCATAGCATTTACTTTCTCAAGATAGGCATCTTCAGTAATATGCTTGTTGGAATCACAAGCATATAGGAAGAAAACTATTAAACATAATGATAATTTATTCATGTGTATTGTTTTGTTTTTTCGGTCACATGTAACTGCCTTAAGACAGGTGAGCATGATTGATCAATATTTTTGAAAGCATGCTGCTGATACGTTTTATTTTTTGAAGTTAAAATATAACCCACATTTTTAAGGATCATTATTAAATCTTCAGCAACAAAAATATCATTTAGTTCTGCTTTAATTATTTCAGTATGCCGCTCAATATTACAATGAATATATTTAAAGGATTATTGAAGATTTTTTCAGGGTTATTCTTCATTTTTAAACCTGAAGCTGCCAATTAAGTCAATCAGCCGCTTAAATAACTCGAAATACAAGGCAAGATAAAGCAATAAGGACATGGTCCATATCACCATTACATTGAAATTAAATGTACTAAATACTTTGTTTAAGAAGTGTTTTTCTGGTGCAAAGAAATGGGTACGGTAGTTCAATGGGTTTTCTTTGGCTTCTGGTAAGTGAAATATCGGATCTATTTGTTGGATCAACCTTTGGTTATGTTCAATAATCCTGTCCTTAACATTTACATTCCTGACCAGGTCAGAAAGACTTTCGTTAAAATAGGTGTTTTTGTAAATGTTAAGGTTATAATCTAGTGCCTGGTCATCTTCAAGGAAGGTTATGAGCATTTCTTTTTTATTCACTGCCAGGTTAAATTTGTCTTTGTAGAACTCGTTCAGGTTTACCAGGTACTTCTTTAGCTTCTGGTTGGTCTCTTCGTTCATATTTGCCAGCACAAGGTCTTTGTCGAAGTCTATTTCTTCAAGTCCTTCATTATATTGTTCTTTTAAAATTTCTTTTCTTATTATGTCCAGGTCCTTTTGGAGTGTAGCATTTAGCTGTACATCGTCAGAACCCCGGTTTACCATTATGTTCTGGAGTTTATCTTCAAGCTTTGTGATAAGGTAGGCCGATTTAAAATCCGATTGCCTCTCTTCCAATTCCAAATTAAAATAAGGCTTTTCATAAGAGTTGTTCCTAAACTGTTCAACCGCCATAGCTTCATAAGCCCAACGTGAGGCCATCATATCAGCAACTATTGGTACTTCGCCTTTGGTACTCAATACATTGTTGAGTTTGTCAAAGCTAAACAAGAGCCCACTGAGTATCATTTGCGGGATAAGGAGCAACGGGATCATGATATAAACTGTGACTGCAGAATTGAAGGCAGACGATATATTTAATCCCAATACATTGGCAAAACATGATACAGAAAACAACACCATCCAGAAAGTAAGTGTCATTTCCTTGATTTCCAGGATAAAGTTCCCTACAAGTACATAGCTAAGGGTTTGTATTGCCGATAAGGTAAACAGGAGCGTTAGCTTGGAGCTTAAATAACTGTTCCAACTTAAATTTAGGAACGATTCCCGTTTTAGGATTTTCCTATCCCTGATTATTTCTTCTGCACTTACCGACAGCCCCATAAATAGGGCCACAATTATACTCATAAGCATATATGCAGGTATATTTTCATTGTACCTGAATATGTATGCTGAGCCATCGGCTGCACTTTTATAACGGATTATGAATGCCAGGATAAGGGCCAGTAATGGAGCCTCCAATAAATTTATTAATAAATATTGCTTGTTGCTAAGTTTGGAGAGCATATCCCTTATTGTAAAGATATATGCTTGTTTTGGTGGAGATGGAATATTAAGTGACTGAGGAGGTGCTTCGTTGACTTCCTCTACTTTTTCCAGCTTAAATTTCTCCAGGTATTGGTCGTGCCATTGTTGCGGTGTTCCTTTTCTTTTGTTGGTAAACTGGCCATATTCGTCTACAACTTTTGCTTCTACAATGTTGAATATTTGCTCAGGGTTTACATTGCCACAGGTGCCGCATTGCCCTCTTTGGCTATCGACCTGATTGGTGGCTTTTTTGAAGTATGTAACCGCTTCAACAGGGTTGCCATAAAATATTGGATAGCCTCCAGTATCCATAATGTACATTTTGTCAAACATCTTGTAGATGTCTGAAGAAGGCTGATGTATCACCACAAAAATCAATTTCCCTTTTAGGGAAAGCTCTTTAAGAAGGTCTATTACGTTTTCAGAGTCGCGGGAGGAAAGGCCTGAAGTAGGTTCATCCACAAACATGACTGCTGGTTGCCTTATAAGCTCCAGGGCTATGTTGAGTCTTTTTCTTTGTCCACCACTTATGGTTTTGTCTAAAGCACTTCCTACACGAAGATCTTTTCTTTGATCTAGGCCAAGGCTTGCAAGCACTTCCATGACACGTTTATCTAATTCCTCTTCATTTAAATTAGAAAAACAAAGCTTGGCATTGTAATAAAGGTTTTGATAAACAGTAAGTTCTTCAATCAAAAGGTCATCTTGAGAAATATAGCCGATTACCCCCTGGATCTTATCTTTTTCCGTATTGATGTTAAAGCCATTGATTAAAATTTCACCAGTAGAGGGCTTTTCTATACCGGCTAGTACATTCAATAAAGTAGTTTTTCCGGCACCACTTGCACCCATAATGCCAATAAGCTTGCCAGGACCTTCAGAAATATTAATATTTCGAAGGCCTATGTCGCCATTTGGAAACTTAAATTCAATGTTATTGACTTGAAAAGAAATTTTATTGGCTTTGTAATTTGCAATAAAATGCGAAATCAGGTCGCTGTAATAAAGTGCCGCCCCTTTTTGGGTTTTAATGGTGCTTCCATGTGAAAAAAGGTATACTAGGCCTTCTTTCATAATGAATCCGTTCAGTACAATTTCGTCTATACCAAAATATTTCACAAAATACATGTCCACACTCCGGAGCTTCATGAAAATGATTGCCCCATTAATATCTGCAGTAAGTTGTTTTATATAATTATTGTCTTCAGTAGCCTGTACGGCTACTAACAGGATATCACCAAATTCAAGCTTTCCCGGAGATTCATTGAGCACAAATCCTTCAATTAGCTTAAATTCATCTTTTACAATATTAAATACATCCGATATTGTATCGATGATCTCCATGCGCTGTGGTGTGAAATTTTTGTCACAACCTACCAGCTCCATTATCTTAATAAGTACAACAACTTTTTGTTTTTGAGTCAGTGTTTTGTTGATCTTCTTGCAAATGGCAAGTGTTTTCACTGAATCGCTTACAGAAGTTAATTTTTTGACTTTTACCAGGCCTTCAGTAGCTTCATCCTTATTATATCCTACAAACTGGTCGTACAGTTCAAGGTATTCCTTAACAGAATCCTGGTCGAGCTCCTGCTGGAAAAATCCTATAATAAAATTCCGCTCTTTTTCTGTAACCCCACTATCCTGCTTGGTAATAATTGCAAATAGCTGGGTCAAGGCTTTGAGTATTTCCTCACTCATTGGTTATACTAAAATTAACTATTGTAAAAAACATTGTTGCACACGGTAAATTAAGCTCTTACAAGCTCATATAATAATCTTCAAGGTGCACAATGGACTTTCCACCTGCAACTGGAATATTAATAAGTCTTAAATTCAAATTCTATTTCAACAAGCTCAGAAAACTCCTGGCCGGCTTCTTCCATATCCTCATCATCTTCATGGAAATACCAGGTAATGGTGATACCGGGAATGTCTTCAAGTTTTGAAAGGATATCAAGGATCAACTTTGATGAAGCTGTGTTAAAATACTCTAGTTTGAACACAAAATTCATAGATGGGTCGGCATTTTGCTGATATTCATCAAGCCATACCAATACAGGTTGAAAAAACTCTGCAGAATCTTCTGGTAAAGATCTTCCTGATATTTCGTAGATCTTATGTTCTTTGTTAAGGATGATTTTAGGGGTATCTTCAGTACCTTCTAAGTGTAATATTTCCATGTCTATAATTAAATGTTTTTTAGTCTCTAGAAATTGTAGTTTTTAATGAGAAAAAGGAATACTTTTCATTCATAGATTCAAATCCATATTCCAATTTTTGTCCTGATTTCCTGGCCATGTCAACAAATCCTAAACCAGCACCACCTTTATCTGATAATTCAGTGCCTTTGATGATGTCTTTGTAAAGTGCCTTTAGGCCTTCTTTGTCCAAACCGTTTATTTTATCCAGTTTGTCCGTTAGCTGTTGCTGATGTTCTTTTTTTACAGGATTGCCAGAAGTAATGATATATTCGTCCTCTTTTTTGCCAATCATGAAGATAGCCGAAGATTTTTTGTCTTCTAGAGCCAGCTCATCGCTATGCTTTACAATATTTTGAAGACATTCTACCATAACATTGAATACCTTACGCTTAATATTAGATTCCTCTCCCATGGAATCCATATTCCTTTCTGCCATTGCCAAAACCGATTTGGTAATTTCTTGGGTAAATTCCCCTTCATATACCAGGATCAATTTGTGGTCCAGCATTATTTTATGCAAATCATAAACATATTTCATAGTTTTACCATTATTGGTTAATTTGATTTTAATATAATTGTCCTGTTTAAAATTTTACACCTATAAGTAGTACGTCATCGGTTTGCTTTCCTTCACCTTTCCAATTTCCCCACTCCGTGTCTATTACTTCATGAACTTTTTCCATTTTTTCATTTAAGTTGCTAAGGATCAGTTCACGCAACCTCTGGGGGCCAAACTTCCTAATATCAGGTCCGCCAAATTGGTCTGGGAACCCGTCCGAACAGAAGAAAATGCTGTCCCCTTTGCTGAATTTTATCTTGTTGTTTGTGAAATTTGTTTGATTCTTATAAATACCGCCACCAATTGGGAATTTATTGCCTTTAAATTCGGTCAGCTCGCCATCATGTACATAATATAAAGACCTATGGGCTCCGGCATATTCCACCTCTCCTTTTTTGAGGTTGATTTTGCATAAGGCGATATCCATTCCATCTTTGGTTTTAGAATCGTCCATATCTTGTTTTAGAGTCTGTGTTACACCTTCATCCAGCTGGTCAAGGATCAATCCAGGATCAGAGATTTTTCGGCTTCGCACGATATCGTTCAACAGGAAGTAACCAATAAGGGAAATCAAAGCTCCTGGTACACCATGACCTGTACAGTCTACTGCAGCAAGGTAAATATCATCACCAATCTGCATGAACCATGGGAAGTCGCCACTGACTACATCTTTAGCTTTGTAAAGAATAAAAGAGTCAGGGAGTACTTTATTAATCAAC